>DASSCW010000144.1:0-3852 GCA_035697465.1 Candidatus Limnocylindria bacterium
AATCACCGCGCCCGAGCAGGAATAAGGGTTGCCGACGCTGTCCTCGAAGGTGATCCTGCCGATCGCGCTATAGGGATAGGAAAGGAGCTCATCTTTGGGGAAGACGCGGCTGGTGGTGAAAGGCCAGCCGCTGGCGGCGGCCGCGGCCTGCGGCTGCAGATCAGGCTCGGCCGCGTACGGAGCCTGAGCCGGATTGTCGAGCCAGGCGTCGAGATCGGGCGTCGACGGGTTGGCGTCGGGCGCCGGAGGTCGGGCCGGGCTGCTCGGACCGCTCCGCCGGGCATGCGTCTCGGGCCTCGGCAGGGTCTCGAGCCTCAGCCCGTCATCCACCTCCGGCAACGGCAGGGGCTCCACGGTGCTGGGATCCGGAGCCAGGCTGAGTACCGTCACCGGATTTGCCTTCGGGCTCGCGACCTGGGCCTGAAGTGGTCCGGACACCAGGACCAGGAGACCGATTGCAGTCAAAGTCGCACCAGGTTTCATCGTCGTCTTCTCCGTCCGAAATAGAGGGTTGGTCTTCGCCCAATCAGTGCTCGGCTAATCCCTAGTGATTCGAGTACGGCGCAAGATCGGCCTCGGAAGCGCCGAGGCTGTGGCCCGCTGTTCTTCCTTTTGTCGGGTTTAGAGGGGCCGCCTGCGCTGGGCTCGCTTTCCTCAGGTTCGCGGCGCGATCGAGGGCAATCCTAGCCCGCATTTCTCACACGTTTTGCCACAACCAGCTGGAAGCAGCGGATTCCCTCAACTTGCCCCACCTCGGCGAAAAACAGTGTGTTTGGAAGGCCAGCTCGGCCGCGCCACGGAATCCGGGTCTTTGCCTTGCCCCCGGGTCAAGCCAGTTACTGGCTGTGAGAAATGCGGGCTTCGGTAATCGGGCCGTGGGTGTCAATCCCTCACGTTGTGCTCTGGCGTCGCGTCGCGGGGCTCCGTGCTTCTGTCCGTGGTCGGCGCCCATGGTTTCGATATGGGGCCGCCACATGATGCGGTCAGACGGAGCGGGCGAGCCGATCTAAGACGCGTGGTCCGGCGAGGCTTGGGCCGGCCACTCCCGGATTTGTGGCTTCACCCGATCCGCGCGTCCCCGCGACGGGACCTGGTTTGCCGAGGCGGGCGATGCCTGACGACCGCTTCAGGCGGCCTTCATGCTCGCCTCGCCCCAGCGAAAGCTCGTGCCATCGACCCACATGCGGTGCATCACCACCGCCAGCTTGCGGGCGAGCTCGACTTTGGCCTTCTTCATGCCTTGGCGACTGGCGACGCGCAGCGCCCAGGCCTTGAGCGTCGAGAAGCGCACCGCGCGGGTCAGCATCACGTTGGCCGCCTCGAACAGCGCCGTACGCACCATGGCGTCGCCCACCTTGCTGATCCGGCCGGTCCGATCGATCTCGCCGGACTGGTACTTCTTCGGCGTCAGGCCAAAGTGCGCGCCCACGGCCTTGGAGCGTGCTAAGCGTTCGGGCTGGTCGACCGCCGACCTGAAGGTCATCGCCACCACGGCGCCGACGCCCGGGATGGTCATCAGCCGGCGGCACACCTCATCCGCGCGCACCGCCTTGAGCAGCTCGCCGTGCAGGCTTGCGTATTCCGCGCGCAGCGCGGCGCGCGCCCGCAGCAACGGCTCGGCGATCCGTTCGAGCATAGCCTGGCCGGCCACGAGCTCGCGGATGCGGGCCTCGAACTTGCCTTTGCTGATCGCGCCGACCTTCAGCCCGAAGCCGCGCAGAATGCCGCGCAGGCTGCTCTCGACGTCCCGCAGCTTGGCCACCAGCAGCTTGCGCGCGGTCAGCAGGGCTCGAATCTCCTGCACCATCGGGGCCTTGGAGTGGACCGCTCGGAACCAGCCCATGCGCATCAGCTGCGCCATCCCACGCGCATCGTTGCGGTCGGTCTTCACGGTCATCGCCTTGAGCGCCGCCTTGACGTGGCGGGTCTCGATCAGGATCGCCGGCAGCCCAGCCCCGGCCAGCCCCGCGTACAGCCACTGCGACAAGGGCCCCGCCTCCAGCCCGATGCGCGCAAAGCTCAGGCCGCTCTGGGCAAAGAACGCGACCAGAGCCTCGCGCTCGCTCCGCACCTTGGCCTCGCGGACGATCTGGCCGGCGGCATCGACCACGCACACGCTGCTCCATTCCAACGAGACGTCGATCGCGGCATAGTGCTCCATGGCTGTCCCTCCGTGCCGATGCTTGGGGCCGACCTTCGGACCCCGTTCCACCATCACCGTGAGGGACAGCCGCCTCTTCGAGAAGGCCGAGACGGTGGACCAGGCCCGATTACATGGCGTGATCGCGGCGCTCAGAGGCTCGGCTATGGTCGCCGAGAGGATGAGCCCGGGAAAGGGGGAACGCCATGGAACAGTACGTCGGTTTGGACGTGTCGCTCGAGTTCACGTCAATCTGCGTCGTCGATGCGGCGGGCGCCGTCGTGTGGCGCGGCACGGTGGCATCCACGCCCGAGGCCATCGCCGCCGCCATTCGCGCGAGGGCGCCGCGCGTGGTGCGCATCGGGCTCGAGACCGGGCAGCTGTGCACGTGGCACTGGCACAGCCTCCGGGAACTCGGTCTGCCCGTGGTGTGCATCGATGCGCGGCACGCCCAAGCGGCCCTGTCGATGCAGGTCAACAAGACCGATCCCAACGACGCGCACGGCCTGGCGCAGCTCGTCCGCGTGGGCTGGTACAAGGAAGTCGCGGTCAAAAGCCTCGCTAGCCACAGGCTGCGGACCCTCCTCACGTCCCGCGCGCAGCTCGTGAACATGCGCCGCGACCTGGGGAGCAAGATCCGAGGGCTGCTCAAGACGTTCGGCTTGGTGGTGGGCAAGGTCGGCGAGCGCGCTTATGAGCACCGGGTGCGCGAGCTAGTCGCTGGCGAGCCGGGTCTGGAGCCGGCGGTGCACGCGTTGCTGGCCGTCCGCGATCTGATCGATCGCCAGATCGCCGCGCTCGAAACGCGGATTCTTGCCTTCGCCAAGAGCAGCGACCCTTGCCGGCGGCTGATGACGATCCCCGGCGTCGGGGCGCTGACTGCGGTCGCCTTCGTGGCGACCATTGACCGCCCACAGCGGTTCGCGCGCTCGTCTGGCGTGGGCGCGTATCTCGGCCTGACACCGCGCCGGTACCAGTCCGGCGAAGTCGACCACGCCGGGCGCATCTCGAAGTGCGGCGACGGCTTGACCCGGACCTACCTCTTCGAAGCGGCCGGCACGTTGCTCACGCGCGTGACCAAATGGTCCGCCCTGAAGGCGTGGGGCACCCGCCTGGCCAAACGGGTCGGGATCAACAAGGCACGTGTCGCGGTGGCGCGCAAGCTGGCGGTGATCATGCACCGGATCTGGCTCGACGGCACGTCGTTCCGTTGGTCGGACCGTCAGGAAGCGGCGGTGATCGCCTGATGCCGTAGCTGCACAACCAACTCTGCCGTTGGGCGGAGGAACGTCCCTGCCGGGACGAGGGCGTCGGCGACCCCGCAGATGCGGAGGCGGCCGTCCTGCAAAGGCGGACCGCGCCGATTACATTGGGGCGCCACGTCCTGAACGCCATGATGCGGCGGCCTGGCGCCGACCGCGGAGAGAACCACAGAGCCGGCAGGAACACGCATCACCGCCAAAAGGCCTTGCGTTATCGGCCGCGATCAGAGAACCGCATCTCACGTAGCTCTTGCTGATCCCTTCCGCGTCCGAGATTTCGATAACCGAGCCGTAGACGCCCTCATCGAGCATCCGCTGCCACCGCCATGCGCGAATGAAATGCGAACCCACGCGCCAGTCCTTGACACCGCCGCGGTCGCTCGACGACCCTTCGTGCAGAGCTGGCAACGGAGCGTGCCATGGCCGGGAAGGGATTGCTGGAGCGGCTGG
>DASSCW010000145.1:0-6960 GCA_035697465.1 Candidatus Limnocylindria bacterium
CTCGCCGGCGTCGCGCAGCATCCGGAACACGGCGGTGGCCGATGGCATCTCCTCGGAGGTCTCCAGCAGCAGAACGCAGCCGGCGTAGTCATCGACCGGGCGGATCCACCGATTCGCCGCGAGATTCCAGTGCAGGATCTCGAGGTTGCCGCCCCAGGTCGGCGCAGTGACAACACGGTCTGGTTGATGCCAGCTCCATCCGGGTGCGGCAAGGGTGGGCGCCTGTTTGCCCAGCGAGGTGGAATCGTTCCAGTCGAGCTCGTCTTCGCTGAACACGTCGACGGGATACAGCGCCAGATCCCCTCGAGTGAACAGCGCGGCCCGCAGCGAGCCGGCAGACACCGGATGCACACCACCGCCCCGGCCGAGGTGAACCATGGTCGACCCGCCGTGGTAACTGACCACGCCGAGGTTCCACAGCCAGTTCAGCAGGTTCGTGTTGTCGCTGTAGCCAGCGAAGGGTTTCGGGTCGGCAGCCACAATCGCCGGGTCGAGGAAGGGCAGCACGGTCAACAAGTCGTCTCCGCCGATGGTCGCCAGGACAGCTCGCACGGCGGGGTCGGCGAACGCGGACATCAGGTCCACGGCCCGGTCCTGCGGCGAGGAGTTCAGGCGGCGTGTGGTCGGATACTCCACCGGCTCCAAGCCGAAGTCCGCACGCAACCGCCGCATCGCGACCTCATGCACGGCGGGAAACATTCCCGGTGCGGCAAACGCGGGCGAAACCACCGCCACCCGATCTCCGATGGTCAACTTCTCAGGGACCGTGAAGTCAGGGCGCATGACAACATTCAAGGGGATGACGCGAGCGGATGATCCCGCAGCCGCACGAGAGGCGAATCGGATGTTCGCAGGAACGAGCTGCGACCGGCGGCAGGTCCAGGCGAGCTCAGCCGCCTCGAGGCGGCGAAGTCGGACGTTCCACGGTGGCGAACACGGCCGGCCTGGGTCCCGGAAGATGTGTGCGCGTCGGACTGATCTCGCGTCGAAGGTGCGAGGCTTACTCGACGACCGTGCCGTGGTGGTACAGGATCTTCCAGCCGTCCTAGACGCGATCCGCGACTACGGGCTGCCCGAGGCCGAGGCGATGCTGCGCATCGTGAGGCGGCTGACGCTCCCATCGTCGGCCTGTGTCTGACGGGGAGAGAAGGGACCATCCGACGATCGAGTTCGTCGACTTCCGGGCCGAGGCGCGACGGCTGGAGCTCGGCTTCGAGGTCCACGCCGGCGAGATGGGCCCACCATCGAGCATCGCCGAGAGCCTCGACATCCTCGAAGCCGACCGGCCGCCATCCATGAGCCGGTGCTGTTCCCTTCGCTGGAGCACACCCGGTCGCGGCGTTCGCGGTCCGGCGTGAGCATGACGATCTCGAGCGACGACCCGCCATTCTTCGCCGCGACCTCATCGACGAGCTCAGTCACGTCGCACGGCTGGCCGGCCTCAGCCGGGCGCCTGACCGTGGCGGACCGGTCCGCTGGCGGTTCCGGTCTTCAACACCGGTGGGGCGGCGCGCGGTGTCGCGCGGTGGCTCGATTCCCATGCGCTCCCGCACGGTCGCGACATTCGGCTATGAGCGAATGGATGCTGAGGCCGGTAGGAGCAGAATCGGACCATGAGGGGCCCCCGGCTCGATCCTGTCGCCGTCATGGCCACTGCGCTAGCGCTCGTCATGGCGGTCGCCTACCTGTGGATCATGCGCCAGGAAACGGATCAGCCGGTGGCGTGGTTCCTGGTAGCGCTCATCCTCGGAGCTGTCGCGGCGGCCTACGGCACCAACCCAGGGGCACCGCATCGAGGTGCAGCGCTACTCCTCGCAGGCTTAGTCCTTGCTGCCACCGGAGTGCTTGCCATACTCTCCATCGGATTCCCGATCCTGGTCGCCGGGACCCTGTGCCTGTTTGCGGCCGCCCGATCCGCCCGCCATGGCTCTGCCGCGCCCTCCTAGACAACACCTGCGGGGCACAGCCAAGCATCTGACTGCGGCATATTGGTGCGTTCTGTGGGCCCCGGCTTAGATCAGCCGTTCGATCGCTGCCGTGAGAATCGTGGGCGTTGCCGCACGACCTCATAGCGGCTTTGATCGCATCCATGAGACCGGCGGACGGATCGAGGGAGCTCGCGCAACTCCTCGACGAGCAAGTCGCCTATTACCGTGCACTCGCCCCGGAGTACGAGGACCACGCACTGCCCTTGGCGGGCGGGGACGAGCTGTCGGCAGCGCTCGATGCGTTCCGGCCGACTGGCAGTGTGCTCGAACTCGCCTGCGGACCAGGCACGTGGACCGGCCAGCTACTCCGCCACGCCACTGAGGTCACTGCCGTGGACTCGTCGCATGAAATGCTTGCCATCGCTTCGGCCCGGCACAGCAGCGATCGGGTGCGTTTCATCCAAGCAGACATCTTCAGTTGGGAGCCCGATCGCCGTTATGACGCGGTCTTCTTCGGCTTCTGGCTCTCACACGTACCGCTCGAACTGTTTGAGCCCTTCTGGTCGCTCGTGGCGGACTGCCTGGAACCGGCTGGCCGCGTCTTCTTCGTCGACGACGCATACCGAACCTCAGATGAGCTTGTCGAGGGTGAATCGTCCTCGATCATCCGCCGACGGGTGAATGACGGTACTGCACACCGAGCCGTGAAAGTCCCCCACAAACCTGCTGAGCTCGAAGAGCGACTGGCCCGAACAGGCTGGCGGATCAGGGTTACCTCGACGTCTGGTCCCTTCTTCTGGGGCACAGGCAGGCCAGCCTGAGCGCTTCGCAACTAGACATCCGCTCATCAGCAGGTCGTTGGTCTCCGGTTCCGGATCACATGTTGGCAGCGAGGATGTCGTTGGGGTGGCGGTTGAGGTTCTGCGGGCTCGGTCGGAGCGCATGGTGGTGCGTGGGTCGGCGTGACAAACGGTGATCTGGACATCACGTAGGTCCACGCTGCTTGCCAGGTTGGAGAGCTAGCATCTAACATTTCAATCATGGCGCTGCAACCGGTCCGCCGGACGCTGCTGCGCGAGACGGCGTACGAAGCGATCCGCGATGCGATCGTTCGCGGAGATATCCGTCCTGGCGCGTCGGTGAGCAATGCCGAACTCGCCGAGCAACTTGGGCTCTCGCGTGCGCCGGTACGCGACGCGCTGACCCGCCTTGCCAACGAGGGGCTGGTGGAGACCAAGCCGCAGAGCTACACGCGGGTGACGCCACTGGCGCTGCGCGACGTGCGCGACGCCGCCGCAGTGGTACGCGCGATGCACGAGCTTGCCGCGCACACCGCCGTACCGATGCTCGCGAGGGAGCACATCGGGGCCATGCGCGCGGCGAACCAGCGGTTCGAGGCCGCCACGCGAGTCGGTGACCTCGACGCGGCGATGCGGGCCGACGACGAACTGCACGACGTGCTCGTACGCGAATGCGACAACCGCGCCGTCGCCGCGACGATCGAGCGGTACACCCCGCTGATCCGCCGACTGGAACGGCGACAGTTCAGCCGGGCCAGCGCGCGCCGCTCGGTCGAGCTGCACGATCAGTTGATCGACGCCTGCGCTGCCGGCGACGCGGAGCGGGCAACCCGGGTCACCGCTCGGATTTGGCGGGCGCTGGAGACCCTTGCCGAGGACCGATCCACCCACTGAGCGCAGGAGCCCGCCATGTCGATCAAGTCGTTCGAGCGGTACCCGCTGCTGTTTGGCCCTTCGCCGGTGCACCGGCTGGAACGGCTGACGCGGCATCTGGGTGGCGCATCGATCTGGGCCAAGCGGGAGGACTGCAACTCGGGAATCGCCTACGGCGGTAACAAGACGCGCAAGTTGGAGTACCTGGTCGCAGACGCCCTGGCCAAGGGCTGTGACACGCTCGTGTCGATCGGCGGTGTCCAGTCCAACCACACCCGCCAGGTCGCGGCGGTCGCCGCCCACGTCGGCCTCAAATGCGTACTCGTCCAGGAAAGCTGGGTCGAGTGGCCGGACGCCGTCTACGACAAGGTCGGCAATATCCTGATCAGCCGCCTCGCCGGCGCCGACGTGCGGTTGGTGCGTGCCGAGTTCGGCATCGGCTTCAAGGACAGCTGGGAGCAAGCGCTGCAGGAGATCGAAGCATCCGGCGGCCGGCCGTACGCCATCCCGGCCGGCGCCTCCGACCATCCCCTCGGCGGCCTAGGGTTCGCCAACTGGGCCTACGAAGTCGCTGAACAGGAACGCCAGCTCGGCGTCGTCTTCGACACCGTTGTCGTGTGCTCGGTGACCGGCAGCACCCAGGCCGGCATGGTCGCCGGCTTCGCCGCACTCAGCGGCGCGGACGATCGACCGCGCCGCGTGGTCGGCATCGACGCGTCGGCCACGCCGACGCAGACCCGCGACCAGATCACCCGTATCGCGCGCCACACCGCCAAGCTCATCGGCGTCGAGCGTGAACTGCACGACGAGGAGATCCAGCTCGACGAGCATTACCACGCAGGCACCTACGGCATCCCCGACGCTGCAACCCTGGACGCCATGCGGCTCGCCGCCCGCACCGAAGGCATGATCACTGACCCGGTCTACGAGGGAAAGTCCATGGCCGGGCTGATCGACCTGATAGCCCGCGGAGAAATCCCGCGCGGCGCCACCGTGCTCTACGCCCATCTCGGCGGCCAACCAGCGCTCAACGCATACAGCGCACTGTTCTCCTAAGCTGTCCGGGCGTATCTGCTTCGCTGCGGCGGTATCCGGCCGGAGCCTCGTCGGCGAGCCGGGTGCCGTCTGTGGTCGATGAGCGCGAGGAGATCTCCCGCGGTCTGGCCGCTGATGCCTCGGGTCATGAGGATCCGGCTGCGCGATCAGGCCGCAGCGGCTGCGCGCGCCCTTGTTGTCGGATGGCTGGGGCAGGATGTGGCCATGACCGTGACAGCTCGCCTGGACCTCGCCATATTCGACGCGGCGGACATCGACAAGGTCGGTTCGTTCTACGCCGAACTCACCGGTTGGGACGTCGTCCGGAAGGATTCCGACCGGTTCGGCGTGCGGACTCCGGACGGCCAGGAGATCGAGTTCCAGCGCGCACCGGACCACGTCGCGCCGCAGTGGCCCGGGCAGGAGCACCCGCAGCAGTTCCACCTCGACCTGCAGACCGACGATCCCCAGGCGGAGGCCAAGCGGGCGGTCGGCCTCGGCGCCACCCGGCTGGCCGACGGCCCAACCTGGATTACGCTGGCCGACCCGGCTGGTCACCCGTTCGACCTCTGCCAGACCGACGGCGTCGGCCCGGTGATGGGCCTGTTCGCGGTGACGATCGACGCCCCTGACGCGTCAGCCCTGGCCCGCTTCTACGCCGACCTCACGGGCATGGAGGTCACCTACGACGGCCCCGAGGGCGCGCTCATCTCCGCCGACGGCAGGAACGTGATGTTTCAGCAGATCAGCGACTACAACCCGCCCCGCTGGCTGGACCCGGCGCACCCGCAGCAGGCCCACCTCGACCTCCTTGTCGACGACCTCGACACCGGCGAGGCCCGGGCGCTGGAGCTGGGCGCGTCCCGCCTGAACGCCGGCGGCGAGCGCTTCAGGGTCTTCACCGACCCGGCCGGCCACCCGTTCTGCCTGATCCGGTAGAAGAACCAGGGGCTCCTCGACAGAACGGGTTCTGCCGCCGCTCGACTCGCGGCTACAGATGAGTGCATCCGCCGCGTCAGACGGCGTCGGGCTCCTGGTAAAGGGCGATTACGTTGCCGGCAGGGTCGCGGAAGCGCGCGGTGATCTCGGGTGCGTCCACGCCGATCGGTTGGACGACCTGGCCGCCATGTGCGAGTACTGCCTCGACGCTATCGGCGACGCTGTCGACCATGACGTAGAGGAGCAGCCCCGGCTGTTCGGACGGTGTTCGGCCGGTCACCCATGTACCGCTTACCTCGCCGAGGCCGTCATCGAAAGCGAGGGCTCCGTCGCCGCGGGTGCGGGTCTGCCAGCCAAAGACGCCACGGTAGAAGTCCGCGGAGACTGCGATGTCGGTGGCCGGGATTTCCAGGTAGCAGATCTTGCCGTGGGCGCTGGTGCTGGTAGCCATCGTGGTCTCCTTCGCCGTGCTCACGGCCTCGTCCATGGCTGGTCATGCACCGGTCCGCGGCCACAGGAGTTTTGGTTAGGACTGTCCCTACTCAATATGCGAATGGCCGCCGTGACCAGCAGCGGCAAGCGGATCCGGGCCTACCGGTCGGAACGCAGGTCGGAACAGGCCCGCCAGACCCGCCAGCGGATCCTTCGTGCCGCTCATGCGGCCTTCCTCGCCTCCGGCTATGCCGGCACAACCGTCCACGACATCGCCACGGCCGCCGGAGTGTCAGCCAAGACGGTCGAGGCTGTCTTCGGAACCAAGCGGCGGGGTGCTCAAGGCCGTTATCGACGTGGTAACCGCAGGTGACGATCTACCTGTTGCTGTGCTGCAGCGAGAAGCGGCCCGAGCAGCCGAGGCCACGACAGACCCGGTCACCTTTCTCGCCATCGTCGCGCGGGCTGTCGCCACCGTGGCCGACATCCTCGTCGTCGTTGATCAAGGCGCGGCAGTAGACGAAGAAATATCTGCGGTGGCGGCCCAACTGGACGAGCAGCGGACAGTCATCGCCACCTGGATCGTTGAGAACCTGACTCGACGTGCCGCGCTACAGCCAGGGCTCACCGAGAGAACCGCCATCGACACCGTTTGGCTGCTCCTGGACCCGGTTGTCTTCCGCCGGCTGACCAGAGATCCCCACTGGAGCACGGACGACTTCCAGACCTGGTTTACCACCAGCCTCCGCCTCGTCCTACTCGCACCGCAGGAGTCGCCGCGCTTATCAGGTGCAGGCTGAGCAGAGAGCAGGCTGGGCCGGTTACCTGTCGCCCCAGCCGCACGGACACTCACGTCGGCAGATGCGATGTTGGCGCTCGACCGCCTGCGCCTTGCTCCGAGGCTCCCGGCCGGCAGGGGACGGGGCGACTTCGTGCCTCTAGGCGCGGCGGAG
>DASSCW010000146.1:0-2211 GCA_035697465.1 Candidatus Limnocylindria bacterium
AGGCTGACAACCTGGAGACCGATCCCGGCGGCGTCAAGGCGCAGCAGTACGACCTGGCGCTGAACGGATGGGAGCTGGGCGGCGGATCGGTCCGGATCCACCGGCGCGACCTGCTGGAGCGCGCCTTCGCGCTCATGGGCCACTCGGTGGAGGGGATGCGCGACCAGTTCGGCGCGCTGCTGGATGCCCTCGAGTACGGCGCGCCGCCGCACGGCGGGATCGCATTCGGCCTGGACCGCTGGGCAGCCCTGCTCGCCGATGTCGACAACATCCGCGAGGTGATGGCCTTCCCCAAGACCCAGTCCGGAGCCGATCTGATGATGGGCGCGCCGTCACCGATCGCGGACGCGCAGCTGGACGAGCTACGCCTGGCTGTTCGGGCAGACGAGACCTAAGTCGCGCGCATGCATCCGATTGATCAATGGCGGCGGCGGACGCCCGCGGCAGCCGCGACGATGCATGGCGTCGATTGAGGCGTACGCCCGGCGCCTGTCGCGCCCCGGATCATCAACCCCGTTCATCCGTAAAGACGCGTTCCGCCGTTACGCGTCGTCCGGGGCGGCCGGGAAGGCGCCCGTATCGTCGTGGACCTCGGCGCCCGTCAGCGCCGGGTTGAAGACGCACACCAGCCGCAGATCGGATTTCACGCGCATGACGTGCTTGTCATGTGCATCCAGCGCGTAGACCGTGCCCGGCACGATGGCGTGCCGCTCGCCGGTGGCCAGATCCTCGACCTCGCCTTCTCCCTCGAGGCAGTAGCAGGCCTCGAGGTGGTTGCGGTACTCCATCTCCATCTCGGCGCCGGCCGAAACGACCGTGTCGTGGAGGGAGAAGCCGAGCCCATCGCGGCGGAGCAGCAGGCGCCGGCTCTGCCAGCCCTCGCCCGCCACGTCGCGCTCGGTACCGACCACCTCGTCAAGGGTGCGAACGATCATGCGGCCACTCCATCGGTCCTGCGGTCAACCTTCGAGAAGAAGGGTAGCCCGGCCGGCTGCGGCATAATCGCCCTTCCATGAGCGTCTACCTGGACCACGCGGCGACCACGCCCATGCGGCCGGAGGTGCTCGACGCCATGGGCCCGTACCTCACCGAGCATTTCGGCAACCCCTCCAGCATCCACGGCGCGGGGCGACGCGCGCGACTCGGCCTGGACGAGGCACGTGAGACGGTGGCGCGCGTCCTGGGCGCCAAGCCGCGCGAGATCGTCTTCACCGGCGGCGGCACGGAGGCCGACAACCTGGCCATCAAGGGCGCCGCCTGGGCCGCGAGCGCGCGCGGGCGGGAGCTGGTCACGAGCAGCGTCGAGCACAAGGCGGTGCTGCACGCCTGCGCGGTGATGGAGCGGTTCGGCTTCCGCACGACCTACCTGCCGGTGGACCGAAACGGCCGGGTCGACCCGGCCGAGGTGGCGTCGGTGATCGGCGGGCACACGACCGTGGTCAGCGTGATGTATGCCAACAACGAGGTGGGGACGGTGCAGCGCATCGGCGAGATCGGGGCGATCTGCCGGGAGCGGAGCGTCCTCTTCCATGTCGACGCCGTGCAGGCCGCCGCCTACCTGCCACTCGATGTCGACCGGCTGCAGGCGGACCTGCTGAGCCTCTCGGCGCACAAGCTGAACGGCCCGAAGGGTGTCGGCGCGCTCTTCGTGCGGCAGGGCACGCCCGTGCTGGCGCAGCTTTCCGGGGGCTCGCAGGAGCGGCAGCGACGCGCCGGGACCGAGAACGTGGCCGGCATCGTCGGCTTCGCACGCGCGCTGGAGCTTGCCCAGGAACAGCCGGGGCGAGACGCCGAGAATGCGCGCCTGGCGACGTTGCGCGACGAGCTGATTGCCGGCATGACGGCGCTGCCAGGCGTCACGCTCACCGGCCATCCGGTCGAACGGCTGCCGAACAGCGCCAGCTTCCTCCTGGACGGCACTGAGGGTGGAGACCTGGTGGCCGCGCTCGACCTGGAGGGCATCGCCGCCTCAACTGGCAGTGCCTGCACCACCGGTTCGGCCGACCCGAGCCACGTCCTGCTGGCGATGGGCTACGAGCCGGAGCAGGCGCATGGCTCCCTGCGGCTCACCCTGGGGCGCGGGAATGACATGTCGGACATCAAGCGCGCCGTGGAGGCCACGCGGACCGTCCTGGAGCGGATGCGCACTGTGCGGGAGCCACGGCCCGAGGTCGCATCGGTCTGATGGCCAGGGTCGTGGCCGCCATGAGC
>DASSCW010000147.1:0-2611 GCA_035697465.1 Candidatus Limnocylindria bacterium
CTGATCACCGGCCTGCAGACCATGCCGTCCATCGCCTGGTTTCCGCTGGCGATCCTGCTCTTCGGCCTGAATGAGCAGGCGATCCTGTTCGTGGTCGTGCTCGGGGCCGCGCCCTCGGTCGCGAACGGGTTGATCGCGGGCGTGGATCACATCCCGCGCATCCTGCTGCGCGCCGGGCGCATGCTCGGGGCGCGCGGCATCGACGCCTATCGGTACGTGGTGCTCCCCGCCTCGTTGCCCTCATTCGTCGGTGGCATGAAGCAGGCGTGGGCTTTCGCGTGGCGCTCATTGATGGCCGGCGAGCTGCTGGTGATCATCGCCCAGCAGCCAGCCCTTGGCGTTCGCCTGTCGCTGTCGCGAGAGCTGAACGACGCGCGCGGCCTGCTGGCCACCATGATCGTGATCCTGGTGATCGGCATCGTCGTGGATGCGCTCTTCTTCGGCCGACTCGACACGGCCATCCGCCGCCGCTGGGGCCTCCTCGAAGCCAGGGAATAGTCGCTAGCTCGGGGCGGCTCCCCCGCCGCGGCGTGAGCCGCGCACGCGGCCAAGTGAGACCCAGGCATCCGGAGCTCGGGTCAGCTCGTCCATCCGCTCCGGCAAGGTCCCGTCCACCAGGTCCTGGACCGATGTTGCCTCCAGCAGCTCGCGCAGGCTGGCACGCACCGCGACCCAGACGTCGCGCAGGTGCACCGCCGGTCCGCGGTACTCGACCTCCTCCGGGCGGGAGCCGCGCACGTTGGCCATCGGCCCATCGACTGCCCGGATCACGTCGGCCAGGCTGATCTCGTCGGGTGGGCGCGCAAGCCGGAAGCCGCCTGCGGCGCCTCGCTGGCTCTGCACGATACCGACGTGCTTCAGCTCCAGCAGGATGTTCTCGAGATAGTCCATCGGGATCTGCTGGGCGGCGGCGATCCGTTCGCGCTTGAGAGGTCCCGCCTCGGTGGCGGCCAGCTCGGCGACGGCACGCAGGGCGTAATCGGCCTTGGCGGAGACGCGCATCGGCTCAATTCTGACATCCGTTCAGGTCAGGGCAGGAGCTCGCCTCGCGCCAGTGCCAGCGCCGCGCCGGCGGCGGCCTGCCCGAAGGACACCACCTGCGGCACGTCGACGTTCGCCACGGTGTCGCAGGCGAGGTGGTAGCAGCGGTCCATTGGCTGGCCCGCCTCGCCGCCGAAAGCGGTCGCCTGGGAGTCGGTCTTCAGCTCGGTGGCGCCGCTGAAGATGCCGCCCACCGCGATGCCGGCCTCGGCGAACGCGGCGTGGTCGGAGGCTCCGCCAAGGTCACGCAGCTCTCCCCCGACGCCGGCCTCCTCCAGCGCGGCCATCAGGTAGTCGGCAATCGCATCGGACCCGGACGGCGCAAAGCGCCCGTCGTAGACATATGGCACGCCGTTGGTGGAGCCCACCATGTCCAGGTTGATGTATGCCCGCAGGGCGGTCCGATCCGCATCCGACAGCCCCGCGACATAGTCGCGCGACCCGTAGGTCCCGTATTCCTCCGCCGCCCAGAATCCGAAGCGGATGCGGCCGCCACCCACGCCACCGGCCACGACCCGGGCGATCTCCAGCAACGCCGCCACCCCCGACCCGTCGTCGTTGATCCCTGGCCCGTCATGCACAGAGTCGAGGTGCGCGCCCATCATCGCCACGCGTTCTGGATCACCGGGCGTCTCGGCGACGACGCTGTGCACGAACGCCGGCTGAAGCTCGACGTCGACGCGGATGTGCACGTCGGCGCCGCTGCTGGCCGCTTCCTGCAGGGCATCGCCGACCGGCCCAATCGCGGCGAGCGCCGGGATCCGGATGTCCGGGAAGAGCAGCGTCGGCCGCCTCGCCTGCCCCTCCGCCCAGGACGGGCTCGCGCCGACGAGCGCAACCGCACCTGCTGCCTCGGCGTTCTGCACCACCTGTCGCCGGAAGCACTCGGCGCCCGGAGCCGTCAACGCGATCGCGCCCGCCGGGAATTCGTCGAAGTCCGAGGCATCGCAGCCGCGCGCGCCCTCGCCGCCCGGAGAGTCCTCGAAGCCGACGGTCGCCACGGGCGCGGTCAGGTCGCCTCCGCCCGAATAGATCATGGCGTGGAAGTCGGGCCCGCCGCGAAAGGTATCCCCACCCTCGATCTCGATCGTCGAGCCGGGCAGCTCGCGGTAGACGGTCATCTCCACGACCGGCGTGGTAACGGTATAGCCGAGCGCGCGCAGCTCGGCGATCACGTAGTCGACCGAGGCGGTGTAACCGGACGTGCCTGCAGTGCGCACCCCGTCATGCTCTTCGCTGATCTGAGCCAGTGCTGCCAGGTGCTCCTCGATGGCGCCTTCAGAAAGCTCGGGTGCGGGTCCGAACGGCAACGGTGACGCCAGCGCGGACCCGCTCGCCGTTGGCGTCGGGGTTGGCGTCGCGGCGCATCCGTTGAGGAGCGCCAGCGTGACCGCGGCAATGGAAAGAATGCGGAGCCTGGACATGCTGACTGTCAATACCCCCGCGGCATCCGGGCCGTTCGACGACGGTCTTGGCGCACCCCTCATCGACCGCTAGAATCGAAGGCGCTGCGGGAGTAACTCAGCTGGCAGAGTGTCTGCTTCCCAAGCAGAATGTCGCGGGTTCGAAT
>DASSCW010000148.1:0-2073 GCA_035697465.1 Candidatus Limnocylindria bacterium
CCCAGCCGACGACGAAGCCGCCCGGCGAGGTGACGTAGCTGGAGTCGCCGGAGCCGATGACGGTGGTGATGGCCCAGTAGAAGCTCGACCCGAAGCCGCCGAATGACCGCTTCTCCTCCTCGATGAGCGTCACGGCGACGGCCGCGATGACGACGAAGCCGATGACCCCGGTCAGCAGCGAGGTGAAGAAGTGGCGGTCCATCTGGCCGCCGATCCGCCTGGCGTGGAAGCCGATGCGCCGCAGGAACGGCGCTGCGAACAGGGCGCGGAGCGGGTTGGGCAACTCGGCGGGTCCTCCGTGGCAGCGCGATCCGACGTCCTCGGATGCGTCGGCGACCGCATTCTGCCATCCCGCGGCGGGCGCGAGTACCCCGCGGTCACCTGACGCTGTCGTGTCACTGATCCAGGCGGACGCCAAGCCCGTAGGACTCGATACATTCGGCACTGGTCGCGGCACGTCGCCGCTTGCGACGCTGAGGCCACCACGCCACAGAGGAGCATCATGAGCGAGCAGCGCGGACCGGACAGGCTGAGGCTGTACAACGCGGGCATGGGCGTGCTGCACGCGGTCCAGGGCATCGCCGTGCTGGTCCTGTCCAACGACTTCGCCCTGCCCGTCACCGCGGCCTTCATGGAGGGCCCGCCGGGCACGCCGGCGTCGACGGAGGAGCTCTTCACACTTCCGCTGGGACCCGCGGTGGCGGCCTTCCTGCTGCTCTCGGCGCTCGCTCACTTCGTCGTGGCCGGACCGGGCTGGGGAAAGTACCGGCGCGACCTGGCCGCTCACCGCAACGAACAGCGCTGGATCGAGTATTCCGTGAGCGCGTCCGTGATGATCGTGCTGATCGCGATGATCACCGGGATCGCCGACATCGCCGCACTGGTCGCGCTGTTCGGCGTGAACGCCGCGATGGTCCTGTTCGGCTGGCTCCAGGAGCGCTACGAGGAGCCCGGTGGTGGTGGCTGGTGGCCGTTCATCTTCGGCTGCGTCGCCGGGATCGTGCCGTGGGTGGCGATCGGCATCTACCTCATCGGCCCCACCGCCGAGATCCCCGGATTCGTCTACGCGATCTTCGTCTCGCTGTTCGTGTTCTTCAACTCGTTCGCCATCAACCAGTTCCTCCAGTACCGGCAGGTTGGACCGTGGCGCGATTACCGGTTCGGTGAGGCGGTGTATGTGGCGCTCAGCCTGGTCGCCAAGTCGGCGCTGGCATGGCAGGTGTTCGCGAACACGCTGGTCCCGAGCTGACCGATCGAGGACTGCGGCTCAACCGAGCGGGGCGCTGAGCTGCCCTTCGACCAGCGGCTCGCCCACGATGGCGGCCAGCCGCTCGCCGATCGACCACCAGTCGAACTCGGCAGTGACGCTCGAGGCGTTCACGCTGACGCATCGGTCCGTCGCCAGGTAGTTCGGCAGGATTCGGTCGAGGATGGCCTCGATCTCGTCGCGGAATGCGTCGTTCGTGGAGCGCACCCCATCGGCCTGCAGGCCGACGTCCGGCAGCAGGCGGACGGACAGGTCGTACGAGGTGGCCCAGCGGCGGATCAATGGCTCGACCCCGAAGGGGTCCTCGCCGCCGGTCACGCGCAGATAGTACGCGAAGTTGTCCACCACCGAGCGGTCGGTCACCAGCACCTCCGCCCGTCGAGCCAACTCCAGCTCCTGCTGGACCTGCGCCATCAGCACCCACAGCTGGGCCTCCGCCGTGGCCCCCTCGTTGAGGCCAAGCGGGTTGAAGCGGACGACCTCGCGCCCGACCTCCACCGACCGGCCGGCACGCCCGATCGTCGAGGCGAAGGCGTGCACCGCGTTCGACTTGCGCACCGAGTGCGAGCCGATGAACGCAATCTTCGCCGAGCGGCTCCAGGGCATGTGACGAGCCTACAGGCAGGAGCCGGTGTCGACCGCGGCGGTGAAGCCGATGGACGGGCCAAGCCGCTCGACCGCCTCGTCGGCGCCGATGGCATACCCGACGTCCGGGTTGATCCGCGACGCGCCGAAGATCACCCCGCCCACCAGCCCGGGCTCGATGACGAGGGGTCCGCCGCTGTTGCCCTGCCTGACCGCCGCGC
>DASSCW010000149.1:0-2168 GCA_035697465.1 Candidatus Limnocylindria bacterium
CCCGGAGGTCAGCGAAAAGTGCGGTGATCTCGCGTCGGTGACCGGAAAGCAGCTGCTCGCCTTCCGGGGAGGTCAACAACCCGGCGACCTGTGGCGCAAACCTAGCCAGCTCGGTCCGCTGGCGCTCGACCGTCTCGAACAATCGCACGTTCGCGATGGCGATCCCGGCCTGATCGGCGAAGGTCTGCATCAACGCGATCTCCGCGTCCGTGAAGGCTCGGACGACCAGGCGCCAGACGATCAGGACCCCGATGGTCGTCCCCTCTCGCAGGATCGGCACCGCCAGGACGGTCCGGAAGCCGGACGCCCGTTGTGCGTCGGGGATCGCGAATTCGGCATCAGCCAGGATGTCCACGATCTGCACCGGGCGGCGCTCCATCAGCACGCGGCCGGTGATCGTTCCGCGACCCGGCTGAAAGTCGAGCTGGTCGATGATGGCGCGGAACTCGGCTGGCACGCCGGCGGTATAGGCCGCCATTCGGAAGCGACCGTTCTCCTCGCGGACGATGTTTCCTTCGTCGGCGTGCGACAGGCGCGTGGCGCTGTCGATGACCGTCTGCAGCACCTGGTTGAGGTCGAACGTGGACCTGCTGATGGATTGGAGGACGCCGCTCACGGCGGTCTCGCGCCCGAGCGCGTCGTGCGTCTCGGACAGCAGGCGGGCGATCCGGATGGCGAGGGCCGCGTGGTCGGCGAAGAGGCCAACCAGGCGAATCTCGTCGTCGGAGAAGGGTCGGACTTCGGTGCGTCCGAGGCCGAAGGATCCAATCAGCTCACCGTCGTTGCGGATCGGGACGCCCAGCAGGGTGCGGTACCCGCCGACGGTGTTCCCGCTCGCGCGATATTCCGAATCTGCCGCGAGGTCCGGCACCTGTACGGCCTGGCCGGAGAGCGCCACGCGGCCGTTGATCGATCCGCGATCGATGGGGTCGGGATGCGAACGGTCGTATTCCCAGTGCTCAGGCCGCCCGCCGCTCGCCGCCATGAAGTGGAAGAGATCGCCCTCAAGCAGGAACACGAACGCGGCCTCGGCGCGACACAGGGCCGCGGCCTCATCGGCGATGCGGTCCAGGATCGGTTGCAGCTCGAATTCGGCGCCCGTGACGGCCGCCAGCACCCGGCCGACGGCGGCCAGCGCATCGCGCTCGGAGACGGGTGCCTCTATGTCAGGCATGGGCGAGCCTGACGGTAGCAGATGCCGAAATCGGGGAGAAAAGCGAACGCCGCCTGGCGGGAGGCGGCGTTCGTATCTGGTGGACTGTGGTTGCGGGGGACGGATTCGAACCGACGACCTTCGGGTTATGAGCCCGACGAGCTACCACTGCTCCACCCCGCGGCTGCGTATGCTAGCCACCGCCCCACCATCGGTCAAACCTTCCGGAGACGCGCAAGAGTTGCGGAGGAGCCTTCGAGTGTCCGTCCAGGAGTTCAGCGGCCTGCGACAGATTGGCCAGATCCGGGTTGCGGTGAGCGACGTGGACCGCGCCGTCGCCTACTACCGGGACGTCCTGGGTATGGCGTTCATCTTTCAGTTTCCCGGCATGGCCTTCTTCGACCTGGATGGCATCCGGCTGATGCTGGTGGACCCCGAGAGCCGTGATTTCGGTGGCGAATCGGTCATCTATTACCGCGTCGATGACATCGGCCTGGCGCATGAAAAGCTCAGCGAGCGCGGCGTCGAATTCAGCGACAAGCCGCACGTGGTGCACCGCGACGAGAACCACGAGCTGTGGATGGCGTTCTTCAAGGACCCCGATCGAAATGTCCTGGCGCTCATGAGCGAGGTGCCGATCGGCTAGCCTGGTCTACAATGCGCCCGATGTCCGCTCCCGCGGACTTGGAGCCCCGTTCGTCCGCAGGAGGGTCTGCGCGCGCCGATGGCTGTGAACCCGAAGAAGCTACGGCCATACGATCAGCCGCCCCGCGTCCGCCGCTCGCTGGTACCCAACCGGCCTGACAGCGCCGCCACGGCATTCCTCGTGCTCTCACTGCTCTGGCTGGTGGGCGCCGCCGGATTGGGCGCGCTCTGGGTGCTGATGCTCTCCTTCCCCGACCAGCTGCGCTTCTCGATGGAGCTGGAGCTGCCGATCCTGGGCACGTTCCCGATCGAGGCCAGCGCTCAGACCGTCCGCGCCGCCTTCACGCACTCGCTCGTCCTGGGCTGGCTC
>DASSCW010000150.1:0-3590 GCA_035697465.1 Candidatus Limnocylindria bacterium
CAGCCCGGCGCAGGTCTATCCGCACACGCTCATCACCTACTCGTACGGCAAGACCCTGCTGGCGCCGGGCCAGCGCATCGGCTTCGTAACCGTGCCGCCCACGCTGCCGGAGCGGGCCGAGATCCGCGACGAGGTCTTCATTCAGCAGCTTGCCGGCGGCTTCGCCTTCCCGAACGCGCTGCTCCAGCACGCGCTCGCGGACCTGGAGAAGCTGTCGATCGACATCGGCGCGCTCGAGCGCCGCCGGGATCGGCTTGTGCCGGCGCTGCGCGAGATGGGCTACGAGTGCACGATGCCGGAGGGCACCTTCTACGCGATGGCCCGCTCCCCGATCGACGACGACGTGGCCTTCAGCGACATCCTGGCGCGGCATCGAGTGCTGGTGCTGCCCGGCACGATCGTCGAGGTCCCGGGCTGGTTCCGGATCAGCCTGACCGCCTCAGACGAGATGGTCGAAAGCGGCATTCCCCGCTTCGAGGCCGCGTTGGCGGACGCTCGGCGCTAGCCGGCAGTCACCTTCTTGCGATCCAGAAGACCACGACGGCCAGTGGCACCAGCCACGGGGACCAGACGCGACCGAGACCTTCGCCCGGACGGATGCGCTTTCGAATGCGCGTATAGATCCACCGCAGTCCGATCGCGAACACGAAGCAGGCGGCATAGGAGCCGATGACGTAGCCGGGCCGTCCCTCATCCGCGATCCAGTCGATGGCAACCGCGATGAGGTAGGCGCCACTCACCGCGGCCACGATCGATGGGATCCAATCGACAAACCGCTGCATGCCCCAATTCTCGCAAGAGGCGTTCCTCGTGCCGCGACGCGGGGTCAGGCGACGGGTTGGACAACCTCGCGACGCGTGGCAACGTCGATTCCCATGACGACCCACCCGATGCCCACCATCACGATCCCAGCCTGTGACAGCGAGTTGAAGATCGTCGGCGACGTCGCCGATACGAGGCCCAGGCGGTCGATCCCGGTCACCGCCAGCGCGCTGCCGACCGACAGCGCCAGCGCACCCCATCGGCTGAGGCCCGGCTGAACGAGCTGGATCACGCCGAACCCCGCGGTCGCCAGCCACAGGGCGACGTCCGTCGCGAAGAGTACGTCGCCGTGGATGTTGGCCAGCGCCATCACCGCGTGCCATGCGCTCACCCCGATCAGGAGCGCACCGGCGATGAGGGGGATCAGTCCAGGCTGATCGCGCCGGCGCAGCAGCGCGATGGCCACCGCGATGGCGCCGAAGTTGAATAGGGCAATGCGAAGGGCATTCAGGCCACTGGGCACATCGATCACGAATGCGGTGAGCAGCACGGCCCCTCCGACGACGCCGGCCAGCCCCAGCACGCGGGCCTCGATGGGTGGGGTTGTCGGCATGGAGTGAGCCACGTGTCGATTCCTCCGCAGGCGCTCGGATGCGGCCGTAGTGGCCACGTCGCCGAGCATCGCAAGCCAGGCGGCCGCCGTACCCCATGGCGCGCGGCTGGCACGCGCGTCACGGAGCTTGTCGCTGAAGAGCTGGACCATGTCCTCGCCGAACCGATGCCGAAAGTCGGCCGGGTACAGGCGGAGCAACGCGCGATAGATGCGCTCGCTCATTCGGCCGATTCCATCGCCCACGGGCGTGCTGACTCGACCAGCGAGTCCAACCGAGCGACTTCCTTCGCCACCACCGTCCGTCCCACACCTGTCAGGCGGTAGTAGCGGCGCCGCTGGTCGTCCAGGTCGCGATCAGGCCGCTCATCCGACTCCTCGATCAGTCCGTCGTCGAGCAGGCGGCGGATTGTGGTGTAGACCCCGCCCGGCCCCAGGCGCGTGGCGCCATTGGTGATGCGCGCGACCTCCTGCATGATCCCGTAGCCGTGTCGCTCCTCAGGGCCGATGGCCACCAGGACATGAAAGGCTGTCTGTGAGATCGCTTCCATGTGGCCGACTATATCATAACATGATGCATTGTCAACTGATATAGCGGCCGCGCCAGACTCCCCTGAGGCTCATGCCGCGAGCAGTCGCTCGAGCCCGTCCAGGATGAGGTCTAGCCCGAAGGCGTAGGCACCCTCATCCTCGGGCCGGCGCTCCTTGAGGTGCTGGTGGATGTGCTCGGTGAGGTACGGGTACTCCGCCGCCGGGAACTCCTCGAGGAAGCTCGTTGCGAGGGCCTTCAGGTCTTCGCGCGTGCCGAGGTCCATGCCGACCTCCCACAAGGTGAAGCCCATGATATGGCTCTCGAGTGCGTGGTAGGCATGATCGGTCTGGTCTGCCGTGAAGCCGGCCTCGCGCAGGGTGCCGAGGATCCAGTTCATGTAGCGGATCCGCGGGGAACTGGCCTGCTTGACCGACAGGATCAGGCTTGCCGCCCAGCGGTGGCGGATGAGGAGCTCGTACTCGGAGATGGCCGTACGGCGGATCGCCGCCTTCCAATCCCCCGCCGTCTCGGGCAGCTCGATTTCGCTCGTCACCAGGTCGACCATTCCAGCCAGGATGTCCTGCTTGTTGGCCACGTAGTAGTAGAGGGTCATCGCCTCGACTCCCAGCTCCTGGGCGAGGCGTCGCATGGTCAGCGAGCCTATGCCCTCCGCATCGGCCAGCTCGATCGCGGCGCGCAGGACCCGCTCCCGGCTCAGCGGGAGGCGCGCTTCGGTGGTGGTTGCAGGTTGCGCGGTCATGCCTCTTGACAATCTTACTATGTAAGACATACCGTGTGCACCTTAATCTTACAACGTACGAAAGATGCACCGATGAAAGCCATCCGCCAGGACCGATACGGATCCCCCGACCTCCTCCAGCTGGCGGAGGTCGACAAGCCCGAGCTCGAAGATGACCGCGTGCTCGTACGCGTGCGCGCCTCCTCGGTGAACGCCGGCGACTGGCGCCAGGTGCGCGCGAACCCGTTCCTCATCCGCCTGATCGGCGGGCTGCGCCGTCCCAGGTCCCCGCTCGTCGGCGCAGACGTGGCTGGCGTGGTCGAGGCGATCGGCGCCAACGTCACCGACCTCCAACCGGGCGACGAGGTCATGGGCATTCGCAGCGGCGCCTTCGCCGAGTACGTGTGCGGCGCCAACTTCGTGAAGAAGCCGGCCAACCTCTCCTTCGAGCAGGCGGCCGCCATGCCGATCGCCGCGATCACCGCCCTGCAGGGACTTCGCGACCACGGCCAGGTTCAGCCGGGACATCGGGTCCTGATCAATGGCGCCGGCGGCGGTGTGGGAACGTTTGCGGTCCAGCTCGCCAAGCATCTTGGGGCCGATGTCACCGCAGTGACCCGCAGTGGCAACGCCGATCTGGTCAAGGAACTGGGCGCGGATCGCGTGATCGACTACACGCGCGAGGACTTCACCAGGAGCGGACCCTACGACCTGGTCGTTGACGTGGGCGGCAACCGCTCGATCGCTTCGATGCGCCGCGCGCTGGCGCCCGACGGCAGGGTGGTCCTGATTGCGGCGGCGACGGGAGGCCTAGGCGTTCTGGGACGGATCGCGGCGGCCGCGTTCCGCTCGCGCGTGCTGAAGCAACGCGTCAAGTTCTTCGTCGCCGACGTCTCGAAGGACGATTTGCGGCTGCTCGCAGATCTCGCCGAGGCCGGCAAGATCGC
>DASSCW010000151.1:0-2173 GCA_035697465.1 Candidatus Limnocylindria bacterium
GGGGGAGACGGACGCGATGGACGCCGCCCTCGAGTCCAGCGAACGCGCCTGGGAGCTGCCGGAGCTCGGGCTGCTCTCCGAGGCCCCGGCCAGCAGCGCCGCCCAGATGGACCTCACGGCCAAGGGTCAGCGCATCCGGGACACGTTGGCCCATTTCGGCATCGGGGTGAAAGTCGCTCGCATCCAGGAGGGGCCGGTCGTCACCCAGTACGCGCTGGACGTGGAGCCGGGCATCAAGCTGTCACGGATCGAGGGCCTGGCCGACAACCTGGCGCTGGGCCTGGCGGCGCGCTCGATCCGGATCGAGGCGCCGATCCCCGGCGAGCCGTACGTCGGCATCGAGATCCCGAACAGCGCCTTCGACCTGGTCACCCTCAAGGAGGTGCTGGGCTCGGACAACTTCAACACCCTGGGCGCCACCAGCAAGTTGGCCTTCGCGCTGGGCCAGGACGTGGCCGGCCAGCCGTTCAGCGCCGATCTGGCCAAAATGCCGCACGTCCTGATCGCCGGCGCCACCGGTTCGGGCAAGAGCGTGTGCGTCAACGCCATCATCTGCTCGCTGCTGATGCGCTCAACCCCGACGGAGGTGAAGCTGATCCTGATCGACCCCAAGCGGGTCGAGATGGCGCAGTACAAGGGCATCCCGCACCTGCTGACCGAGGTGATCGTCGATTCGGACAAGGCGGTCAACGCCCTGAAGTGGACGGTCGGCACCATGGAGGCCCGCTACCACGAGTTCGCGCAGCGCGGCGTCCGGAACATCGCCGGCTTCAACGACGCGTTGCGGGCGGGCGAGCCACGGATGCCGTATATCGTCATCGTCATCGACGAGCTGGCCGACCTGATGATGGTCAGCGCCTACGAGGTGGAGGCGACCATCACCCGCATCGCGCAGCTGGCGCGGGCGACGGGGATCCACCTGGTGGTCGCCACCCAGCGCCCATCGGTCCAGGTCATCACGGGCCTGATCAAGGCCAACATCCCGAGCCGCATCGCCTTCGCCATGACGTCCGGCGTGGACAGCCGCACGATCCTGGACACGACCGGCGCCGAGGACCTGCTGGGCCGCGGCGACATGCTCTACCAGCCGATCGACGCCCCACGCGCCGTGCGGCTGCAGGGCGTGCTGGTCACCGATGGCGAGATCGACGAGGTGGCGCGCCACTGGCGTGGCCAGGGCGGCCCCCAGTACCGGCCGGAGATCACGGCGCCCAAGCGCGATGGCAAGGGTGGCGGACGTCCCGGGGAGGACGAGGACGACGACGCGGATGCGCTCCTCAGCCAGGCGGTCGACATCGTGCGCCGCTCCGACAAGGCGTCGGCCTCGCTGCTCCAGCGACGGCTGCGCATCGGCTACGCGCGCGCGGCGCGCATCCTGGACCAGATGGAGGACCGCGGCATCGTGGGTCCGGCTGACGGCAGCCGCTTCCGCGAGGTGTTGGTTACGAGCGACGGTTGGGGCGCAGAGGTCGGCCCGGACGAGGACGATGCGTGACCGGCGGCGAGGCCCAGAACAAGCTCGGCGAGGTGCTGCGCACCGCGCGTGAGGCGCGGGACGTTGACCTAGCCCGGGTCGAGCGCGACACCAAGATCCGGGCTCGCTACCTGCAGGCGCTGGAGGACGGCGACTACGCCGAGCTGCCGGGCGCGGTCTACACCAAGGGCTTCCTGCGCAACTACGGCGCCTACCTGGGGCTGGACACCGAGTACCTGATCGACCTGTATCGCCTGGAGAGCTCGCAGCCGACCAGCGAGAAGCCCACCGTCCCCACGCCACCGCGGCCCATCAGCACCCGGCGCAGCCGGCCGCTGGTGGTCACGCCGGGCGTGATCATGGCCGCACTGCTTACTGTCGCGGTAGCGGTCTTCATCTACTGGATCGGTGCCGAACTGCTGACGTTCTCGAAGACTCCTCGGTTGGACATAGTTCGGCCGGAACATGGGAGCCTTTCTGGCTATGAGCAGCTGGAGTACACGATCGTAGGTATTACCGAGCCAAACGCGGAGGTCACTATCGAAGGGCTGCGCGAAAACCCGGGCGTCGTCGCCGACGAGAACGGAGACTTCCAGATCACGGTCGGACTGCTGCCTGGTTCGAATGTCATCACCCTTCAGGCGCAGGACCCCCTGAGGAATCGACCCAGCGAGAAGGTCACGGTCACCATCCTGGTCG
>DASSCW010000152.1:0-2236 GCA_035697465.1 Candidatus Limnocylindria bacterium
AGCTACGACCACTCGTACTTCAAGCCGCACTTCTCCCGGCTGACCGATGTCACGCAGGTCGTCTACCTCGACCTCCGCGACCATGGCCGATCGGCGCGCCACGATCCAGCCGCCTGGTCGTACGAGCTCTGCGCGGATGACATCCGCGCATTCTGCGACGCCGTCGGGATCGAGCACCCGATCGTGCTCGGTCACTCGATGGGTTCGTGGATCGTCCTGATGTACGGCGCCCGTCACCCGGGGCACGCCGGCGCATTGATTTCGCAGAACGGGATGGCGCGCTTCGACATGGATCGGCTGGCCGAGGGCTTTCGCCGGGCCGGTGGTGACGAGGTGGCGGACGTCGCCCGTCGCGCATTCGCCGGGGAGGACGTTTCGGACGAGGCATGGGCGCCGGCCTTCGCGGCCTACGGCCCGAACGTTCCCTCGCCAGATGAGCTGTCGCGCCGTACCCAGAACCTGGACGTGGACGTCAGCGGCGAGCTCATGAGAGCGCTGGACATGCTGGATCAGCTGCCGCTCATCATGAGCCCGACGCTGGTGTGCGTCGGCGAGCTGGACGCGGTCACGCCGGTCGAAGCGTCACAGGAGATCTACGACCACCTCGCGCCCGAGGTCCGCCGCATGACCGTCATTCCCGGCACCGGCCACTTCCCGTGGCTCGACGACCCTGAGCGCTATTGGGCCGTGATCACCGACTTCATCCGGACAAGATAGAACGCCATGCCCAGGGCCCACAGCGGGAGCATGGGCAGGTACCAGATGGCGCCTGCGTAGATCAGGGCGCTGTCCTTGTCCGTGAGCAACGTGCCCACGGCAAATACAGCGACGCCCAGCCCGGCTGCGAAGCCAAGCCAGCGCAGGGCGTTGAGCCAGGGTCCTGCCAGCAGGTTGGCGCCGGCGATCCACAGCCCGATCACAATCAGGGCCACCGCCTGGACGGCGTAGGCGCCGGTCGCAGGCACCGTGGTGTCGACGTCCACGATGCCCAGCAGGGAAAGCGCGCCCGTGGCGCACCACACGCCCACGGCGACCCAGCCGGTCACCTGCGCAAGCCGGGCCAGCGGCGTCGGCGTTAGGCCGCCAAGCTCCCAAAACGCGAGCATCAGAACGGGGATCGTGCCGGTCATGATGATCAGCGCGACGAACGCGATCGTCCCCCACGGCTGGCCGCTGCCGAGACACAGCAGCGTGCTCACGAGCGCCACGATCCCGGCCGCGCCGACCACGCATGCCCCCACGATGGCCCGTCGAACGTTCAGGTGCACGGGCGCATCGTAGGCGCGGTCGCCGCTCCGTACACTGCCCCGGTCATGCGAAACCGCGTTGGGCCGATCCTGCTTGGACTTCTCCTCGTCGCGTGTGGGACGCCGAACGGCTCCCCTTCGCAGGGAGCGATCCCGTCAGCGGGCGGCGCGCCCTCGATTAGTGCCAGTTCATCGGTCCTGCCAACGGCGGAGCCGGTGGTGGGCGACGGAGAGGAGTGGCTCGCCTACCAATGGATTGACGCCACCGGCGATGGCATCTACCTGGCGCGTCCGGACGGCAGCGGCCAGCACCAGATCCTGACCGACCTGGCCGGCTCTGAGATCCATCCCGACTGGTCGCCGGATGCGCAGCGCCTGGCGTTCATCCACGTCACGCCAGAGGACCAGAGCGAGCTGGGAGTGGTCAACGCCGACGGCACCGGCGAAGAGCTTCTCTACTCGTGCGAGGACGCCTGCAACTCGATCGTCTACCCGGACTGGAACGCGGATGGCACGGCCATCTATTTCGGCCAGGACGCGGACGTGCAGGCCAACGGGATCCCTCGCACCTTCCAGGTGGCGCGGCTGGACCTGGCAACGGGGCAGGTGGAGGTCGTGCTCACCCGGCAGGACGGCATGACCGCGGAGCAGCCGCGCATCTCGCCGGATGAGACGCGCGTGGTCTACACGCGCTTCAAGGATCTTGCCGAGCCACTGGCCGGGTCGGCCATCTTCGTCAGTGACCTGGAAGGCGGCCCCGAGCGTCGGCTGACCGAGTTCGACGCCTACGGCGCGTATCCGGACTGGTCGCCGGACGGCTCGCTGATCGTCTTCAACACGTTCGACCTCGGGGCCTTCCAGGACATCACCGTCCAGGTCAACCTGTTCACCATCAAGCCCGATGGCTCCGACATCCAGCGGCTCACGGACCATGGCGAGAACGACACCCGCGCCACGCAGCCGCGCTGGGCGCCGGATGGCTCGGGCAT
>DASSCW010000153.1:0-3074 GCA_035697465.1 Candidatus Limnocylindria bacterium
CAGCCACCGATGCCAGCGCACCGTCGAAGTCGCTGACAGCGTCCAGCACGACCTCGCGCCTGGCGCGTGCCATGCCCACCAGGTGGAGGTGGAAGTCACGCAGGCCCGGCACGACCGCACGTGGCCGGACATCCAGGATCCGGGCTCCCGGCGCTGCCATCTCCATCACCTCGGCACGCGACCCAGCCGCCATGACACGCCCGCCATCGATCCCGATCGCCTCCGCGCGCTCAAGCCCGGCGGGCACCGCCGAGACCACGACCTCGCCGATCACCACCGTGGATACGCGTGGCGGACTCATCGGTCCAGGGCCTGGCCCTCGCCGCTGCGTGGCGTCTGCTCGAATTGGGTCGTCGGTGGGCCGAGTGTGATGCGGAGGAGCGCGGCGGGCACGATCAACAGCCAGTGCGACAGGAAGAGCGCCCCGCGCACGCTTCCACCGAGGAGGGGCAGCGGACGGGCCCCCGTGGCCGCCAGCCCGGCGAGCGCCAACAGGTAGGTGCCGAGGCCATATCCCAGGAACAGCGTGACCGGCACAGTCCAGTCCGCCGGCGCCGGCAGCGGGACGGTGACCAGGCTGGCCGCAATGGAGGTGACGAAGAGCGGCGGGATCAGGAACTCACCGACGAACAGGACGAAGTCAAGGCGTCGTCCGAACGGCAGGTTGCGGTTCGCGACCAGTCCCGGCCCGAGCTCGATCAGCCGCCGCAGGCTGCCCTCCGCCCATCGCATCCGCTGCCGCCAGAGCGGTCCCACCGCCTCGACTGCCTGCTCGCTGACGTCGACCTCGGGCGCCAGGGTCACGCGGTTGCCGTGGGCGGTGAGGCGCGTCGACAGCTCCAGGTCCTCGGTCAGCGCATTCGGTGACCAGCCGCCGACCGCCGCGAGCGCCTCGACGCGGACGAGCATCCCGTTTCCACGCAGCTCGGCGGTCCCATCGGTCGCCCAGCGGCCGCACTGGCTGGCCATATCCATCAGCTGCTCCTCGTCCTGGCCGGCCGCAAGCCAGCCGCTCGACCGGTTGACGGCGCGGCGTTGCACCTGGAGGGCGGCGGCCCGCGCATCGCGCCGCCATGCGGCGATCGACCGGGAGAGGAAGTCAGGGGCCAGTCGCGAATCCGCGTCGACCACGCACAGGATCTCGCCGCTGACGTGGGGATGAGCCCAGGCCAGCACCGCGCCCTTGGTGCGCGGCGCATCCCCTGGCTCGCGTCGTGTGACGCGCACCCGCGCCGCGGAACCGGCAGCCGCCGTCTCGGCGACGGACGCGGTCCCGTCGGAAGAGCCGTCATCCACGACCAGGACGTCGAAGCGCGGGCCATCGATGGATCGGTAGTCCTGGCCGACGAGATCGGCAACCAGCGCGCCGATGACGCCTGCTTCATTCGATGCGGGCACCACGACCGTGATCCATGGGACGTCGCCGTCAGCGGGCAGGGCCGGAGTGCGAATCGCCTTGCGCATGACCTGCCAGCCGCGCCAGGCGAGATACCCAACGTACAGGAGGGAGAGGCCGATGGCCGCCTGCAGGATCCGGGCGATGAGCGTGAAGCTGATCGCCAGCCAGGCGATCAGTGCCGAAGCGAGCAGCAGGCCCCCGGCGAGGAGCCTACTCCTCATCCTCGCCCGCCACGCCCCGCCCGGGCTCCTTCCCACGATGCAGGCCGATCGACGCGTTGTGCCGCCACGACCTGATCCCGGCGTACAGCGTGAGAAGGCCAAGGATCCCCATCACCACCGGAATGCCGGCGCCGTCGAACGCGATGTTGAGCAGGTCCGCGGCTGCCGGCGCGATGAGGACTGGCAGAAACGACGCCACCGACAGGAGTGTGTTGAGGATGCCGAAGATCCGGCCGCGCACCCCGACCGGCAGCTCCTCCTGCAGGGCGGTCTGCGAGGGAATCGCCACGAACGCGTACTCGACGCCGGCCGTGACCGCGATCACCACCACGAGCGCGATGACAGAGACGATCGGCGCCAGCGCGTCGGGCAGCCCCTGCTCGATCGGCTGGAAGGCCGGGCCGAGCGCCGAGGTGATCGGCTTCACGAGCGCCAGGCCGACGAGCGTGACGCCCATGGCCACCAGGCCGATGTCGATCACGAGGCGCCGCGGAATGCCGCGACCATACGCATTCAGGAACAGGATGCCGATCACCGCACCCAATCCGGCCGGACCCATGATGAAGAAGAAGTCCTCCGGTCGCAGGCGAAGGATGTCGGTCGCGAAGCCTGGGCCGATGGCGCCCATCACCCCGATCAAGCTGGCTGCAATGCCCAGGTAGGCGAGCGACCACGCGATCTGCCGGTTCTCCCGCACGAACTGCATTCCCTCGACGACCTGGTCGACGACCGCACGCAACGCGTGCACGGCGGTGCCCGCCGCTGGGAGTGCGCGCGTCTCGGGCGGGCACGCGGGCAGCGGGATGATTGCCGCCCCGGCCAGCCCGAACATGACCGCCACCACCACGACCACGACGTCGGCGCCCGCGGTCGTCAGGAGCAGTGGCCCCAGGAACCCGACGCCGATCGCGAACGTGGCGTTCACGGTGAGGACGAAGACCGAGTTGGCGGCCATCAGCTGCCCGCGCCCGACGATCCGGGGGATGGCGGTCAGCTCGGCCGGGGCGAAGAAGGCGGTCACGGTGGCGATGAACAGGTTGATGAACAGGATCAGGCCGACGTGCGTGCCGACGAAGATGAACAGGACGGTGAGCCCGGCACGCAGGACGTTCGACGCGATCATGATCAGCCGCGCGTCGCTGCGCTCCACGAACACGCCCGCCACGGCGCTGAAGGCCACCGCCGGCACCAGGAACGTCAGGATCAGGACGGCGTTGGCCGTGTTCGAGCCGGTGACCGACACGACAGTGGCCATCAGCGCCGCCAGCACCATGTTGCTCGCCAGCTGACTCAGCAGCTGAGCGGTCCACAGGAGAACGAAGCTGCGGTTGCGGAAGACGTTCCCGGCGCCCGACAGGTCCTGGCTGCTGAGGTCCTGCGGCATCTCCAGGTGGGTCATGCCGGCGCCTCCGGACCGTGCTCCAGATGACCGGTATAGCGGCGCTCCACGTCCA
>DASSCW010000154.1:0-7865 GCA_035697465.1 Candidatus Limnocylindria bacterium
CTGCCCGAGCGAGCGGCGATGCCGCTCGAGCGTGCGCTGCCCGAGCACGACGAATCCGCCGCACGATTGCAGGTGCTGGCGTGGCTCCGTTCACGCCCGCGCAACGCGGTGCTCATCGCCCCACTGCTGGCGCTGGTTCAGCGATCCCTTTCCCCGGAGCAGCTGGCAGACGCCACCGTGACCGTCAAGGCCGGGCAGCGGATCGCCCAACGGGCGCTGCTGACCTCGCTGGTGGGTGGCGGCTATGAGGCCGCGGTCGAGGTCAGCGGCATCGGCGAGTTCGCATCGCGCGGGGGGATCGTGGACGTCTGGCCACCCGGCACCTCCGATCCGGTGCGCATCGACATGTTCGGCGACGAGGTGGAGTCGATCCGCGCCTTCGACCCCGTCACGCAGGCGTCGCGCCGTCGTCTCGAGGAGATCACCCTGCTGCCGGCCGGCGAGTTCCTGCCCGCCGACGGCTGGACGAGCCTCGCAGCCCTGGCCCCTCCCGGGCTGTCCGAGCAGCTGCAGGCCGACCTCGTACGCCTTGAGCAGGGAGACCTCGGCGAGACCGCCGAGACGTGGGCGTCGTTCCTGACGGCGGCCGCGGCCGCTGATCACCTGCCGCCGGACGCCCACCTGGTGATGACCGATCCGGACGAGCTGCGCGCCATCGCTGGCGAGCTCGACGGACAGGCGGTCGAGCGGCGCGCGGGATTGGCTCAGGCCGGCGAGCTGCCCGCGGACTGGCCGCTTCCCTTTGCCGCGTCAGAGACGCTGGTCCAGCTCGAGGCACGCGCCATCGAGCAGTTGGACGAGCAGCTCGGCAGCGATCTCGGCTACGCGACCGCGCCGAGTCTGCCTGGCCGCGTCGATCGTCTCGACGCCTGGCTCGCCGACCTGGCGACCAGCCGGCGCATCGTGCTGAGCACCGACCAGGCCAGTCGGGTGGGAGAGCTGCTCCAGGAAGCCGGGATGCCGGCCGCCCCAACTGCGGAGCTGCGCCAGGTGCCACCGGTGGGAGCGATCGGCCTGGTCCATGGATCGCTGTCCGTCGGCTTCAGCCACGAGGCGTCGAAGCTGATGGTCCTCACCGACCGGGAGCTGTTCGGCGCGACGCGCGTTCGGCGCCTGACCGCGGCCAAGCGAGTGGTGACGCGTGACCTGATCGGCAAGCTGGAGCCCGGCGACCTGATCGTGCACGTGGATCACGGCATCGCCCGCTACGCCGGCATGACGCAGCGCGAGTACGGCGGCGACGTCAAGGAGTACCTGCAGCTCGACTTCGCCGGCGACGACAAGATCTTCCTGCCGGCGGACCAGATCGGGCGGATCACGCGGTATTCAGGTGGGGCCGGTCCCGCGCTTAGCAAGCTGGGCGGCACGGACTGGGAGCGGACCAAGCGGCGCGTGCGCCAGGCCGTCGCGGACCTGGCTGACGACCTGCTCGAGATCTACGCCGCGCGCGAATCCGCGCCCGGCTTCAGCTTCTCACCGGACACCGTCTGGCAGCGCGAGCTGGAGGAAGCGTTCCCGTACACCGAGACGCCGGACCAGGAGCGCACCATCGAGGAGGTCAAGGGCGACATGCTGCGTCGCCGGCCGATGGATCGGCTGGTCTGCGGCGACGTCGGCTACGGCAAGACCGAGGTCGCCCTGCGCGCGGCCTTCAAGGCAGTCCAGGACGGCAAGCAGGTGGCGGTTCTGGTGCCGACCACCGTGCTGGCGCAGCAACACCTTGGCACGTTCCGGCGCCGCCTGGCGCCGTTCCCCATCGAGGTCGGCATGCTGAGCCGGTTCGTGCCCAAGCGCGAGCAGGAGCGGATCGTGGCCGGGACCGCGGACGGCAGCGTCGACATCCTGATCGGCACCCATCGGATCCTGAGCCGCGACATCGGCTTCGCCGACCTAGGCCTGCTGGTGGTCGACGAGGAGCAGCGTTTTGGCGTCGCCCACAAGGAGCGCATCAAGTCGTTCCGCAAGGAGGTGGATGTGCTGACGCTGTCCGCCACGCCGATCCCGCGCACGCTCCACCTCAGCCTGGTGGGCATCCGGGACCTGTCCGTCATCGAGACGCCGCCGGAGGCGCGCCTGCCGATCCAGACGCGGATCGCCGAGGACGACGACGGGCTGGTGCGCGATGCGATCAACCGCGAGCTCGACCGCGGGGGCCAGGTTTTCTTCGTCCACAACCGGGTCGAGACGATCGAGAGCGCTGCCGAGCGGGTGCGGGCGCTGGTGCCGCGGGCAAAAATCGCCATTGGCCATGGCCAGATGGCGGAGGGCATGCTCGAGCGGGTGATGCTCGACTTCGACGCCGGGCGCTTCGACGTGCTGGTGTGCACCACCATCATTGAGTCCGGCCTGGACATCCCGAACGCGAACACGATCATCATCAACCGGGCCGATACCTTCGGACTGGCGCAGCTCTACCAGCTGCGCGGACGGGTCGGCCGATCGGACCGCCGGGCCTACGCCTACCTGCTCCACCGTCGGGGACACCCGCTGTCATCGGTCGCCCGCAAGCGCCTGCATGCCATCTTCAGCGCCTCCGACCTCGGCGCGGGGTACCAGATCGCGCTGTCGGACCTGGAGATCCGCGGCGCCGGCAACATCCTGGGCGCCGAGCAGCACGGCTTCATGGCGGCCGTTGGTTTCGAGCTCTACACCCGAATGCTCGCCGAGGCGGTCGACGTCCGACGCGGCCGGGTGGTCGGCGTCGAGCCTGCCCCGGTGCGCTTGGACCTGCCGGGCTCCGCCTACCTGCCCGATACGTACGTCGGCGACGCCGGAGCCAAGCTCGAGATGTATCGGCGCTTCGCCGCAATCCGCTCGGATGCCGACGCGGAGCAGCTGCGCGGCGAGCTTCGAGACCGCTTCGGGCCGATACCGGAACCGGTCGAAGGCCTGTTCCGGGCGGTGGCGGTGCGCATGGCAGCCGAAGCTGCGGGCGTGCCTGAGGTGCGCGCCGAGGCCCGGTTGGTGACCTTCAAGTGGCCGCGCTTCGATCGCGCTGCGGTGTCCCTGGCGCTCTCGGTGGCGGGCTTCCGCCCCGACGTGGCCTCGAACCAGGTGCGGCTGCCGGTGGCGCCGCGACGTGACCCGGTGGACGTTGCGCTCCGGGCGCTCGCTGCGTTGGCGCGGGCTGACTAGGAGCCGTACATCAGCCGGAGCTGGAACAGGTGAAGGTGCCGTCCGGGAGGACGGGCTCGAACCAGGGTCACCGACATGAATCGGCTCTTCCGAAGCTTGACGATTCTCCTCGTCACGCTTGCCCCGGCGTGCGGAGGCGATCCGGATCCTGATGCATCGATGGTGCGGGTTACCGACCGCCAAGGTGACTTCCTGCTCGAGTTCACCGCGTCGTCTCGAACGTATGTCGAGGATGAACCAGTCATTGCGGTCGCCCGGTTTCACTACCGCGGCACCGGCACGGGCGCGCGTCTCTATGGCTCCAGCAGCGGACCAATCTTCTTCAGTATCGAGCAGGTCGACGGCGACATCGATATGACGGCCGGTGGGCACGACGACTGTCCGCCGCATGACTTCGTTCGAGGGCGACCGCTCAAGACCGCCTTTCGCAAGTCTGGTGGCTACAGCTTCGATGACCCTGACGCGGACTTCTGGGAGGCGTTCCTCGCGGATCCACTGCTGAGGCTCCCTCCGGGGCAGTACCGCCTCTCGGCGCTCGTCGGGCTTCACGCGGGGGAAGGGTGTGACGGTCCGCTGATGGAACTACGGACCACTCTGGAGATAGAGGTGGTCGCTCGGTGATACTTCGGCGATGACCGATGCTCCTCTCGTGCGGCTCCGCGACCTGACACTGGCTGACGCAGATATCGTCGACGCCTGGCACAACGACCCCGAGCGGTCCGGGTTCAACGACTTTGGTGAGCCGCCGTCGCCACTCCCGCGCGACGTGCTGGCGCAAGGGCCGCTGCGCAACGAGCACAACGGCATGCTCATGGTCGAGACGCTGGACGGCCGGCCGATCGGCACGGTGGGCTGGCATCGGGTGCACTACGGGCCGGGCGATCGGTCCAATGCGTGGAACTTCGGCATCGAGCTGCGGCCCGATGAGCGCGGCCGCGGCTACGGGACGGCTGCCCAACGCGAGCTGGCGCGCTACCTGTTCGCGACGACCGACGCGAACAGGGTGGAGGCCTCGACCGATGTGGAGAACATCGCCGAGCAGCGCGCGCTGGAGAAGGCCGGCTACGTGCGCGAAGGGATCCAGCGAGGCTCGCAGTTCCGGGCCGGGGCTTACCACGACCTCGTGACCTACGCACGCCTGCGGGACGACCCGGACTGACCATGGCTCCGCGTGTCGTCGGGGCGCTTCTGCTATCTGCCCTCTCGCTGTCGGCATGCTCCCCTGGTGACCCCGGGCAGCCACCTCGCGTTGCTGCCGTCGACAGGGACGGGCCGTTCTCTCTGACGATGACCGTCGAGCGCACGCAGTACCGGGTTGACGAGCCGATCGACGCGGTCGCGACCTTTGCGTACGCCGGGCCGAAGGCGTGGGAGGAGCTTTCCGGGTCAGGCAGCGGGCCGATCCTGTTCGGGATCGAGCAGAGCGACGGGCCGATCGACAACGGCTTCTGGCAGCACGACGACTGCAAGCGGCACGTGCTCGAACGCGATGGGCCGCTGGTCCAGGGATTTCAGAAGGGCGCCGCGTTCGGTGCCAGCGACCCGATGGCGGACTTCTGGAGGGACTACGTCGCGGAACCCGATCTGCGCTTGCCGGCGGGCCACTACCGGCTGACTGCGCTCGTTGAACTGATTGTCGGCCGGGGGTGCGACGGGCCACCGCTCGACCTTCGAGCGTCGGTTGAGGTCACTGTCCGATAGAGCGCAGTGACGATGGAGGCGCCCGGGTGGCGGCCACGGCGTGGGGCGGCTAAAGCTCCTGGCCTCGGAAGGCCCACCACGACGCCGCAGCAAGGGCAAGCAGAAGCCCTAGATTGACGAGGAACGGTCCCAGCACGGGGCCGGTATCGGTCTCGAGTGCCAGGCCCATGGCCGGCGTGGCAAGGCCGCCAGGCATGTACGCCCCGACGTTCGGCAGCGCTCCGACAATGGCCAGTACCACCATGCCGCCGATGCCGATGCCGGCCGCAGCCACCGCCGACCGCGCCAGCGTGCTGCCCAGGAAGGTCAGTGCGGCGTAGACCAGCAGCGACAGCAGCAGCAGGCCGGTCATGGCAATCCAGCCGACGAACGGCGGCTGCTCGAAGAGCATGCTGGTGTAGACATAGGCCGCGGCCGAAGAGAGGCCCAGGCTGACTGCCAGCGTTGCGCCAATGGCGAGCAACTTGGCGGACAGATACGCGGCGCGCGAGGCGGGCTTCGAGAGGATCAGCGCGGCCGTGCCTCTCTCCTTCTCGTTGGCCACGCTGCCCATCGCCAGCAAGATGGCCGTCAGGATCCCCGCCTGCCCGAGATTCTTGAGGAACTGATCGACGGCGTCCCTGGTCGTGGGCGGTGGGACGACGATCTCGAACTGGTCTCCCGCCAGCGCCTCCACCAGCTCTGGTGTGTAGCGCGCCAGGAAGGCCGAGCCGATGCCGAAGGCGATAAAGACCGCAGCCACCACCAGCAGACGCCTGGTGCGCCACTGCTCCAGGAGCTCCTTTCGCAGCAGCGGACCGATGCCCGTCATGCGGCCGCCCCCCGCGATGCGCGGCCGACCAGTTGCAGGAAGACGTCCTCCAGGGTCGGCCGCTGCCGTTCGAAGGTGAGCAGGGCGACGCCGGCCGCGGCCAGGGCGCCGAGCATCGCCTGGGAAAGGTCGTCGTCGCCGGACACTGCCACCCGCAGGGTGCCGTGCAGCGCTTCCACGCCGCTTACGCCCGGCACGGCACGCATGGCGGCGGACAGACGCTGCATGACCTCCGGGGCAGGCGACACTGGCTCGATGACGTAGATCGGCTGCGCATAGCGCGCCAGCAGCTCTTCCATCGGCCCCTCTGTCACGAGCCGCCCGCGATCGATGATGGCCACTCTGTCGCAGATGCGCTCCACGTCGTTGAGGATGTGCGTGGAGAAAAGGACGGTGGAGTGCCCACCCAGGCCGTGAATGATCTCCAGGACGTCGCGCCGGCCTTCGGGATCGAGCGCGCTGACAGGCTCGTCCAGGAGCAGTACTGGCGCACGGTTGAGGATCGCCTGGGCCAGGCCGAGGCGCTGCCGCATGCCGCCGGAGTAGCCGCCGATGGCGCGGCCGCCGGCATCGGCCAGACCGACGCGCTCCAGCGCCTCGCCCACCGCGCCAGCCAGCTGGTTGCCGCGCATGCCAAAAAGCCGTCCGACCAGCTCCAGGAGCTCCCGCCCGGTCATCCAGCCGTGGAAGCGCGGATCCTGGTCGAGGTAGCCGATGAGTCCCATGCGGTTCGGCGCTCCACCGCCGACGGGCACGCCGGCGATGGTGGCAGTGCCGCTCGAACCACGGGCGAGGGAAGCCAGGATGCGCAGGGTGGTGGTCTTGCCCGCCCCGTTGGGCCCGAGAAACCCGAACACGCTGCCGGTCGGCACCTGCAGGTCCAGCGCGTCGATGGCGGTTACGCGTCCGTAGTGCTTGGTCAGGCCGTGGACCTCGATCGCTGCACGCGCAGGCTCCATCGGCCTATCCCTCCTCTCGCCCCACCAGGAAGTAGAGCAGGGGTCCGAACAAGCTCACGAAGATGATGATCAATGCCCAGATCAGCTTGTTATCGCCGCGCACCCGGCGCTCCGGCCTGGTGAGGTCGACCAGCGCGAAAATGAGCAGGCCCACCTGCAGCACGATGAGCGGGAGTAACAGAGCCAAAAGATCAGGCATCCACGATCTCCGTGCGGTTAGCGGCCAATCGCTCGGCCATCGCAAAGCGTATACTCCACGCACCAGTTTCTCGACCCGGGACGGGCGCACCCGTCCGGCGCCGACTCCACCGTCCCGCGCAAGGCGCGGGTGATTGCGAAGGAGGCGCCCCGTGGCCAGTCCACCCCTCATCGATCCTCGAGACGCGCGTGCCGTGCTGTCCGTCGGGGACGAGTCGTATGCCTACCACCGCCTCGACGCTGCCGGAGCCGGCGATCTCACGCGGCTGCCGAACACCGTCAAGATCCTGCTCGAGAACGCGCTGCGGAACGCCGCCATCGGGTCCGGGCTGGTTGGGCCGGAGGATGTCCGCGCCCTGGCCGGATGGGATCCATCGGCTCCTGGCGAGTACGAGCTTCCCTTCATGCCGGGCAGGGTCATCCTGCAGGATTTCACAGGGGTTCCGTGTGTGGTCGATCTGGCCGCCATGCGCGATGCGGTGGCCGAGATGGGCGGCGACCCGGCCCGCATCAACCCGCTCGTGCCGGCCGACCTGGTGATCGACCACTCCGTGCAGGTCGACCAGTACGGCAGCGACGCCGCCTTCCTGATCAACGTCGAGCGTGAATACGAGCGCAACGGCGAGCGTTACGCCCTGCTGCGCTGGGCGCAGCAGGCCTTCGACAACTTCCGGGTCGTGCCACCCGGGACCGGCATCGTGCACCAGGTCAATTTGGAGTTCCTGGCCGACGTCGTCTCGGCCCGACCGGATGCGGCCGGGCAGCTGGTCGCCTTCCCGGACACGCTGGTCGGCACCGACTCGCACACCACCATGGTCAACGGGCTTGGCGTGCTGGGCTGGGGCGTCGGCGGCATCGAGGCCGAGGCGGCGCTACTCGGGCAGCCTCTCTATCAGCCGCTTCCCATTGTCGTCGGGTTCCGGCTGGATGGCGAAATGCGGGCGGGGGCCACCGCCACCGACCTCGTGCTGACCGTCACCGAGATCCTCAGGGCGCACGGTGTGGTGGGCAAGTTCGTGGAGTTCCACGGTCCTGGCCTGTCGCGGCTGGGGCTCGCCGAT
>DASSCW010000155.1:0-4985 GCA_035697465.1 Candidatus Limnocylindria bacterium
CTACCGCGAGGATCCGTTCGGTGGCGAGGCTGCCGACCACGAACCGCAGGAGGTCGAGGCTCGATCCATCGGCCCAGTGGAGATCTTCGAGGACGATGACCAGGGTCTGCTCCCTGGCCGCCTGGCGCATGGTCTCGAGCACCGCATGAAAGAGCGGCATGCGGTTCTCCTCGTCGTCGCCGGGCGCCGTGGGCTCGCGTCGCGCGACATCGGGGACCAGCCGCGCCAGCTCCGTGACGGTCCCGTCGTCAAGCGCCCCGCGTATCCGTGGGTTTCCGCGCAACAGTTCGCGCAGGATCTCGACGAAGGGGGCAAACGGCAGCGTGACCGCCGTGGTCTCCACGCAGTGCCCGCGAGCGACGACCGCCGAGCGCTCGACGGCCGCGCTGACCGCGTGGCGTGTCAGGCGCGTCTTTCCGATGCCGGCTTCGCCGCCGATGAGGATGAGACCTGGCTCAGCGCGCGTGGCGGCGTCCAGCGCGGACTCCAGCTGAGCGCGTTCCGCGACTCTGCCGACGAAGATCGAGCTGGAGACACGACGAACCAACGGGCCGATCATGGTCCTGAAAGCGCTCCACTTCAATGCCTTACGACGGCACCTCGGCCACGGTGGGGGCATCGCGCGCCAAGATCATTGGGGAGAACCTCAGTTTTTGGCGAACCCTAGCGATCGGGGTGGCGAACTCAAGCTCAGCGAGTGAAGGTAGCCTTGAGCCGATGAGGATCCACCGCGGCAAGAGGGCGCTGGCATGACCGGACTGCGTCTATCGAACATCCCGATTCCAGAGCCTCATGTGGTGGCCCTCGTCGTGGCCGCCGTCATCCACCGGGTGCTGCCGCTCCGCATACCGATCGGCCGGCGCGCAGGCCGGATCATCGGTGGACCGCTGTTGGCAGCCGGGATCGGATTCGCCGCCTCCGCGGTCGCCTCAGCCGGGGACGCCGAACTGGAGGGCGGAGATGCGCTGGTCACCAATGGGGTCTACGCACTGAGCCGTAACCCGATGTATTTCGGCTGGTCCGCCAGCGTCCTCGGGCTGGCGTTGTGGACCCGATCCGCGTGGCTGCTTGGCACGTGGACTGTGGCCGTGCTCGTCCTCGACCGCGAGATCAAGCGTGAGGAGTCGCAGCTCCGGCGACAGTTCGGCTCCGCCTACGAGACCTATCGTTCCCACGTGCCCCGCTACATCGCCTTCCCGGCCCTCAGCGATTGACCCCTGTGAGTCGCCCTCTGCGCGTGATCCTTGAGATTGGCAAGAAGCGGAAGGTCGTGGCTAGTGCCAGCGACTGGCCCGGACTTGATCGATGGGGCACATCCGAGGAAACGGCGATCGCGAAGCTGGTTTCCTACCTTCCCCGCTACGCCGATGTCGCGAAGCGAGCCGGCCTGGCGAACGCGTTCACGCAAGCAGCCGATGTCGACGTCGTCGAGCGCGTCCCGGGCTCCAGCTCCACTGACTTCTGGGGCATCGCCCACGTGTGCTCCCAGATCGAACGGGACGTACTCTCCGCGAATGAGCTGGAGCGCAAGCTCGACCTGCTGCAGGCTTGCTGGGCCTACTTCGACGACGTGGCGGACCGCGTCACCGAAGAGCTACGGCTCGGGCCTCGGGGTGGCGGCCGCTCCCGCGACCGGATCATCGTGCATGTCTATGCCAGCGAGCGCCACAACTTCTGGCGCAAGGTTGGGCTTCGCGAGGACGATGAGGTCCGTCTGACGCCAGATGAACTGGCCGAGTATCGGCGGCAATATCTCGACTTGATCCGCAGCTACAACTCCGAGGGCAAGCCGGCGCGCGCCTGGGGGATCCAGTTCCTCATACGCCGGACGGCGCAGCACGTCATGGATCACGCCTGGGAGATGGAGGACCGCGATCTCAGCCCTGCCTGAGGTCGGCCATGAGTGACGACGCGGACGCGATCGGGGCGGACACCGGCGCGGCCATCGCCGGCCGGCTCGACCGCGCGTAGAACGCCAGCGCCACCACCCGCACCAGTGCCGATGTGCCCGCGCACGCACACCATTTGACACTTCTCGAACGGGGCGGCTCCAAGGCAGCATCGGCTCCATGGGACGATCCCCGACCTGGAGCCAGCTCCTGACCGATCCGGTCAGCCGTGCGGTGCCCACTGCGTGGCGGGGCGCAACCCTCTGGTCGATCAAGGCGATCCATACCGTGCTCTTCGCCTCGATCGGCGCTGCCCTCGCGCTCTTCGTGTGGGATGGCCTGCGTGGTCGCCCGCGCCGCCGCACCGCCTACGCCCTGGGCATCGTGCTGGGCGAATCGGCCATCTACCTCAGCAACAACCAGGTGTGCCCGCTGACACCCCTCGCCGAGAAGCTCGGCGCCGAGCGCGGCAGCGTGGTCGACATCTTCCTGCCGGATCCCGTCGCCCGCCGCATCCCGGTCCTGAGCACGACTGCGCTCCTGTTGGGCGTCGCACTGAACCTCCGGAACGTGCTGCGCAACCGCCCGTGACTGGTGGACGATATCGCCACCATGAATGAGCTGACCGTCGAGCCACCAGCCGGCTCATGAGCACATGAAGAACCAGTTCGGTCCAAACCAGGCCGCCGTGGACCAGCTCCTGGAGCGCCTGGAAAGGGTTGATCACCACCAAGCGCTGTTCCTGGCCAGCTTCGGCGCAAACGACCCGTTCCGCGACCGAGCGCGTCGCGAACTGCGCGAGGCCGCCCGCACGGCGCGGCGTGAGCGGCAGCTCAAGGCGGCCCAGGAAGAAGTCACCCGCTGGGTGAACACCTGGTTCTCCGGCGGCATCGAGCTATCCGGCTATACCCGCGACATCACGCCCGCGCAGGCAGTGGTTCGAGCTGCGCCCCTTGTCCTCGACGCGGTTGGCGCGCTGCTAATGCGAGACGTGATCTCGACCGATGACCTCGAGCTGCTCACCGGACCCTGGCAAGAGCTCGTGAACGGTTCCGACGTGACTACGTAGTCGGCTTGCCCGATCTCCATCCGTCTGGATCGACGCCACCGGGGATGGGCGCATCAGGGTCGTACGGCTCGCGCGTGAAGACGAATGAGCCGATGTCCAGGTGGCTGAGCCGGCCCTCCTCGTCGCGGACCGGCCGCATGGTCTCGCCGGCGAAGTAGCCATTGAGCCCGATCCAGGTCCCGTCGCCTACGGGGCGGAATCGTGCGTCGCGGCTGCCTTTTCCGGAGAGCGAGGTCAACTCGAAGTGGCGATCCGCCGCGAGCCTGAGGGCGTATCCGGCCGGTCCCCAGAACCAAGGCCCGACCAGCTCGAGCTCCGATTCATCGGCCTCATCGAGTGGGCGCCATGGCTCCTGGATCCGCGGTTCCCGCTCGGCGACGATGCCGACCAGGTCGGCGGTCAGCGAGCCGATCGCGAGCCCGGTGGTCGTATTGGCCAGGGCGACGGCGCCCGCGTCGTCATCGACACTCACCCACAGCCCGCAGAGGTATCCAGGCATCGAGCCGGTGTGCCCCGCGAGCATCCGCTGCGGCGTCAGGAGCAGCTGGACGCCAAGCCCATAGCTCGACTCCCAGCTCGCAGTTTCCGGCGCAGATCGCGGCTCGCGCATCTCCGCCGCCGTGTCGGCCGAGAGGACGTCATCGGCTCCGCCTGCGAGCAGGCCGGCAAACCGGCACAGGTCCTCGACGGTCGACCAGAGCTGCCCCGCCGGCGCCATTCGACCGACGTCCTGCACGACCTCCGGCATGACCACGTCGGCCCACGGGTGCACGGCCGTCCCGCGCGCATACGGCTCCTGGGGCAGGAACGAGGTGCGCGTCATCTCCAGCGGGTCGAGGATCGCGCGCTGCAGCGCCTCCGCCCAAGGCTGGCCCCCGACCTCCTCCACCACGGCGCCCAGCAACCCAAAGCCGGGGTTCGAGTAGTGGAAGCGGTGCGTCGGTGGATGCTTCTGCGGATCGTCGCCCACGATGTCCGCCAGTTCGGGCCGGATGTCGCCCGGCGTCCGCTCCCACCACGGTCCCGGAGCCTCGGCAGCCAGCCCGGCGGTATGGGAAAGGAGCTGACCAATCGTCACGCCGCTTACCGGCGAATCGGCCAGATGGTTCTCCAGCGGGTCGTCGAGACCCAGCCGCCCCTCGTCGCGCAGCCGCATGACGAGCACGGCGACGAAGGTCTTCGTCAATGAGCCGATGCGGAACTGGGTATCGGTGGTGGTCTCGATGGCGTGAGACCAGACCTGCTGCCCTCCGCGAACGACGGCTCCCGCCATCGACGGCGCGCGACCCTCCCGTTGTCCCGTCGCGAGGCGATGAACCAGCGCGCGCTCGGTCTCAGGCAGCAGCATGCCTAGCCGTTTCGAGGCAATGAGGTCGCCTGACCGGCGGGCAGAGCGCCGAAGAATCGCTCCAGCAGGGAGCCTTCACGCACCTTGTGCCCGCACTCGGCCATCCAGCTGCCGCCGACCGGACCATCCTCGTCCCGAACGACGCGCATTACCTGGGGCACACCATCCTCGTCACCGGTCAGAACGATTTCCTCGCCGCCCCGCCGCCACCCGACGGTGCCGCAGCTCTCACACCCGTATTCCTGCACGTTTCACCTCATCTCATGCCAACTGGCAGCTGGCCATCCGTTCACCCACCACGATGACAGCCTCTTGATCCTTCTCGATGCGCACGGGAAGCACACAGATGTCCCAGTCGTTGTTGTCCAGGTTGCTACAGAACCCATCACAGGTCCGCGCATGAAGTCGGATCGTGTAGTCACCCACCGGTAGGCGTTGGTCAGTGCGCGGCCACTGGAAATCCTGCTCGAGCACGATCTCACCCGCTGAGTCAGTGGCCTGAAGGAATGGTTGATGTCCTTCCAGGCCACCTAACTCGCCGAAGGATTCCTCGCCGGCAACCACGACGGTGCCTTTCGGTCCCGACAGATGTGGCACGACCAAGATCGGCCAGTTCTGCCTCGGCGGCGCTTCCCTCCACAGACCACATCCGCCGAGGACGGCCAAAGCGGCAGCGACC
>DASSCW010000156.1:0-2232 GCA_035697465.1 Candidatus Limnocylindria bacterium
GGGCTGGATGACGATCCTGGGCGCCGGCATGGTGCACCCGCACGTCCTGCGCTCCGGCGGCGTGGACCCCGAGGAGTTCCAGGGCTACGCCTTCGGCATGGGTTTGGATCGCATCACCCTGCTGCGCCACGGCATCCCTGACCTGCGCCTGCTGATGGGCGCCGACCTGCGCTTCATCGACCAGTTCCCGGGAGGGCGCTAGACCGATGCTGGTGCCACTCTCCTGGCTGCGCGACTACGTCGACGTCTCCCTCTCGCCCGAGCAGCTCGCCGAGCAGCTGACCCTGCGCGGCATGGAAGTGCAGGGCATCACCGTCACCGGGGCGGACTGGACCGATGTCGTCGTCGGGCGGCTGCTCACGGTGGAGCGGCATCCGAACGCGGACAAACTGTGGCTGACGACCGTCGACGTCGGAGCCGATGAGCCACTCAGCATCGTGTGCGGCGCGGACAACATCACGCCCGGCGACCTCGTGCCGGTGGCGCGCGTCGGGGCGGTGCTGCCGGGAGATCGGAAAATCGAGCGGTCGAAGATCCGCGGGGTCGAGTCGCAGGGGATGCTGTGCTCGGCCATCGAGCTGGGCCTTGGCGAGGATGCCCATGGCATCCACCTGCTGGGCGGCGCGGACGACGCGCTGCCCCTGGGCGCCGACCTGCGTCCCCTGATCGGCGAAGTGGTGCTGGACGTGGACGTCAAGCCGAACCGCGGCGACGCCCTTTCCATGGTCGGCCTGGCGCGCGAGGTGGCTGCCATCACGGGTGGGGAGCTGCGCATGCCGGACGCATCGGTCCATGAGGATCCGGCTCTCCGGACCGAGGGTCTGGTGAGCGTCGAGATCGTTGACCCCGCCTGCCCGCGCTTCACCGCACGCGTCTTCACTGAGGTCGACAACGGGCCGTCGCCCGCCTGGATGCAGCAGCGCCTGATGGCGGCCGGGATGCGGCCAATCTCGGCGGTGGTGGACGTGACGAACTACGTCATGCACGAGCTCGGGCAGCCGATGCACGCGTATGACGCGGACAAGGTGCCCGACGGGCGGATCGTGGTCAGGCGGGGGCAGGCCGGCGAGCCGCTGGAAACGATCGACCACGAACAGCGCCAGCTCGACGAGCGGATGCTGGTGATCGCCGACGCCGGCAGGGCGATCGGCCTGGCAGGGATCATGGGTGGCGCAAGCACGGAGGTCACCGAGGCGACGACCCGGGTCATCCTGGAGTCGGCCGTCTTCCACGGCCCGACCGTCCGCAACGCGGCCAGACGGCTGAGCCTGCGTTCCGAGGCGAGCATGCGCCACGAGAAGGGGATCGGCCACGAGCTGCCGCGCTATGCGGCGGACCGGGCTGCGCGGCTGATCGCAGAGTGCACCGGTGCGCGGGTGGCGACGGGCATCGTCGACAACGACCCTGACGCGAAGCCGCCGACCGTCATCACCGTCGACCTGGTGCGGACCGAGCGGCTGCTCGGCATCCAGCTCACCGCCCGCGACCTGGGAGAGCTCCTGCATCCGCTGGGCTTCGAGGTGAGCGGCGAGGGTCCGGTCGAGGTGCGCGTGCCCAGCCACCGGCTCGACGTAGTGGCGCCGGAGGACGTGGCCGAGGAGCTCGCGCGCATGCATGGCTACGAGAACATCGCTGGCCGTCTGCCCGCTCCCGCTCTGCCGCCGTATCGGGCCGATCCGGGCGAACGGCGACACCAGGTGCGCCGCATCCTAGCCAGCCTGGGCCTGGACTAAGTGGTGCTGCACGCGCTGATCGGTCCGGACGACCTCACCAGATCGGGCTACGACCCGCACGATCCGGACCTCGTGGTGCTGGCGAACCCGCTGGCAGAGCAGCACAGCATCATGCGTCCGGTCATGTACCCGTCGCTGCTCGCCGGGCTGGCCGAGAACGTCCGGCAGCGGCTGGCCGCTCCATGGCTGTTCGAGATCGGCAAGACGTACTGGCAGGGGGAAGTGAAGGGGCCGGCCGGCGCCGAGACGGCAGGCAGCGGGCGTTGGGAGGCATGGCATGCCTGCATCGCCCTCTTGGGGCCCCGTACGCCGCGCACCGCCGACGCCGAGATGCCCGACGCCGATCTCTCCACCCTCAAGGGCATCGTGGAGGGGCTGCACCGCTCCCTTGGCGCGCGCGTCCCGAACTATCGGGCGGAGACCGCGGAGGAGCTGCACCCGCATCTGCATCCAGGTCGGGCCGCGCGGATCATCGACACGAGCGGCCGCGCGTACGGCA
>DASSCW010000157.1:0-4364 GCA_035697465.1 Candidatus Limnocylindria bacterium
CGCGTGTGTGGTATCGATGGACGGTGCGCAGCGTAGCCCGCCGGCCCGAAGCGTGCCCGGGGCGAGCCTGACTCACGGCCGCTGCGCCCACAGCGGATAGCCATACCGCATCAGAAACGGCCAGGTCATGGCGGTGACGAGAGCCCTCGCCCCGCCAGGCATGGCTGTTCGCCACGCCTCGTCCAGGCGCAGCGCCACGTGCCCAGTCTGCATGCGCATGGGGTTGCCCATCACCGTGTGGTTTGGCGCCAGGCGGACCGACGAGGCGCCAAGGAACTCGAGATCGGGTGGTGCAGCGTCAGGATCGACGACGGCCAGGATCCGCTCCAGCTCCTGCCGCGGTCTGGCCAGGAAGGTCTCGTAGTTGACCCGGACCACCGGGGTGTTGCGCGCGAGCAACTCCATCATCGCGTTGTGCAGGATCCAGCGGCCCGCGACCTGGGGCGCGCTCATCCTCATCATCTCGACGTCCTGGCCCGGCACGTCGGGGCGGCTGACGACCTTCGACCAGGAATAGGCCACCCCGCGGCTATCCCGGATGAGGTGGATGGCCCGCACATCCAGGTCTGGGATGGTAGCCAGTAGAGTCGCGTAGCGCGGACCCTTGGACGAGTCGATGACCACGGCGCCGCCGGCCTGGTCCGAGATTGCCTGATAGAGGCTGACGAGATGTCGACGCGCTTCGGGTTGTGGTGCCACGCCGCCGCCCAGGAGCGCGCGCACCGCGCGCGGATATGAAATGGAGCCCGCCGCATGCAGCGCCGTGCGGTCCACGGCATCCCAGCCGCCGAACGCCTGGGTGCCCACCTGCGTCCAGAACCCGCACACGTCGAACGGCTGACCACAGCCGCACAGCCGGTTCTCACCCACTCCGGCGTTCGAGATGACGCGCAGCTCGCCGGTGGAGACGAAGCCGGGCAGCTGGCCGATGATGCGGTCGATCAGCGTGCTGCCGCTGCGTCCGGACCCGCCGATGTAGAGGACTCGTATGGTCATGCCGGCGGGCTACTCCGCGACTGGATCCGGGACGGACGCGTAGAACTCCACCTCGCCGCCCTGGTCGATCAGCACCGGTCGCTGTGTGTGGCCTCCGGCTGAGAACATCGGCCCGATGTGGATATCGCTTGCCCGCGATCCCACGTGGACGAGGTAGGGGTTGTCGTCTTCGCCCTTTCCGAACGAGAGGCCCCAGACCATCACGCCGCTGGTCGGTGTTTCGCCTCTCACCCCCAGCTGCAGGTGGGCCTCGGCGCCATCGGCTCCCTCCTCGTTATGGGCGAACGTGTCGCCCACGATCGTGAAGCCAGAACCGCCCTCGATGCTTACGCCGCCCTGAGCGTTGCCCTCCCACTTATTGCTGGAAAGCCTCGTCCTCACGCAGCCAGGGATGATCCGCAGGCCCACGCCACCGTTCTCGTAGGCGTGATTGACCCGGTACATCTGGCTCGCACCGAAGCATCGAAAGCCATCCCCAGCGTTTCGGAACACGACGTTGCCCTCGATCAACATGTCCCCTGACCGTTGGTCGTGCAGGATCCCGATCCCTCCACCGTCGAAGACGCGATTGAACAGGACGAAGCCGTCATACGGTCGGTTGCCGGTGCTCTCGCCCGCGAAGCGCATCCCCACGTCGGCCGACTGGGTGACGGCATTGAGCGAGATCGTGGGCCGCTTGCCCTCGATGTTCATGCCCTGCGCGCGATCCATGCCATCGAGGTGGATCAGGCTGATGAGCGCGCCGTACGCCTCGGGGGTCCCGCGGACGAGAAATTCGCCCGATGGAAAGGAATCTGCCGGCACCAGTTGGGAGCCAATGGCTTCCTCGGCGTAGCCGACTCCGTTCCCGACGTTGACGCCAACCAGGGCCAGTCCGTCTCCGTCCATGACGACCGGTCCCCCCAGCTCATAGCGGCCCTCCAGCAGCGTCACCTGGCCGCCGCCATTGGATCCGAGCTGGGCGAGCGCTTCATTGATCTCATCGTCCGCCGTCCCACTGACGACGACGTCCGCTCGCGCCGTGCCAGTGGGGCCACTGTTCGCCGCGGCGATGACGATCGACGCGGCCGCATCGACCTGTGGCGGGAGCCAGACCGCCCCGCCCACGGCGGGGTCGCCGGGGAATGGCGAGCCGCTGGGTGCGAGGGATGGCTCGCTCGTGGTCGGCGACGAGGTGGGCGTCAGCGACACGGAGATGGTGGTGCCGCCGCAGGCGCGGCTCTGGGGCTCATCGCGACAGAATTCGTCGAGTGCAGCCAGACGCCCCTGGTTGGTCAGCGTGACAGCCAGCGCCGCGACCACGCTGAGCACAGCGACCAGGGACAGCGCGAGAACGGCTATCGGCATTCGCATGGGTGGCAGGCGCCTCCAAACGGTTCTGGGGGACACCTGGCGCGGCGTGCCAACGCAAAACCAGGAGAGCGCCGGAGCGACTGCGCGGCGCCCGCCCGCCCCCAGTGAGCGGTCCATTCTATTGGAGTTGGCCGGAACTGCCGGATGGCACCGATTCAATTCATCGGAGGCGACGCTACACTCGGAGAAGTTTCACCCTTGGGAGACGGGACGAGCTGCCACCACCCCCCCATCTTCACCTCACTGCAGGTTGCCGATGAAGTTCACGAGCACGGCCTTGGCCGGCGTCACCATCATTGAGATCGAACCCTTCAACGACGAGCGCGGATTCTTCGCAAGAGCCTTCTGCGCACGCGAGTTCGCGGATCATGGGCTCACCGCCCGGGTTTCTCAGGCAAACCTCTCGTACAACCGACGAGCCGGCACGCTGCGCGGCCTCCACTACCAGGTCGCGCCCGCACAGGAGGCCAAGCACATTCGCGCCGTTCGCGGCGCAGCCCAGTTTGCGGTCGTCGACCTGCGGGACGGCTCGCCCACCGAGCGCCAGCACGTGACGGTGCGGCTGGACGCAGTCGAGCGGCGGAGCCTGTTCGTGCCGGAAGGGTGCGCGGTCGGCATGCAGACCCTGGAGGACGACACTGAGCTGTTCTACCAGGTGAGTGAGTTCTACACGCCGGAGTCCGAACGGGGACTGCGGCACGACGACCCGACACTGGGCATCGAATGGCCGCTGCCGGTCACGGTCATTTCCGACAAGGATCGGGCATGGCCGCTGCTGGAGCCACTGGCGTCGTGATCGTCGTCGATCGTGCGCTCGAGCAGCGAGCGGCGTCCGGACGGCCGGTCCAGGTGGGGATGGTCGGCGCAGGGGCCATGGGGCGCGGCATCGCGCGGCAGATGTTCCGCGCCTTTCCCGGCCTGCGCCTGGCCGCAATCGCGAATCGAACGCTGGATAACGCGCGACGAGCCTACGCCGAGGTCGGGGTGCTCGAGCCGCGCAACGTCGGCACCGCCGCCGAGCTGGAAGGGGCCCTCGCAGCCGGCGACTTCGCGGTCACCGACGATCCGTTCGCCATCAGCGAGGCGCCATCCATCGAAGCAATGGTCGAGGTGACGGGAACCGTCGAGCACGCCGCGCACGTCGTCGAGTCGGCCATTGCGAACGGCAAGGACATCATCCTGATGAACGCCGAGCTCGATGGCACGGTCGGGCCCATCCTCAAGGCGCACGCCGACCAGGCTGGGGTGATCCTCAGCGCCTGTGACGGAGACCAGCCCGGAGTGGAGGCCAACCTCTATCGGTTCGTCAAGGGCATCGGGCTCAGGCCCCTCGTCTGCGGCAACATCAAGGGCCTTCAGGACCCCTATCGCACGCCGACAACCCAGCAGGGCTACGCCGATACCTGGGGGCTCGGAGTCCTGATGGTGACGAGCTTTGCCGACGGGACGAAGGTCTCGTACGAGCAGGCCATCGTCGCCAACGCAACGGGGATGCGAGCCCCGAAGCGAGGGTTGAATGCCTGGCAGCACTCCGGGCACGTCGACGAGCTGACGGAGCGCTATCAGATCGATGACCTCGAACGCCAGGGCGGCATCGTCGACTACGTCGTGGGCGCGCAGCCGGCACCTGGCATCTACGTCATTGCCACGCACGACGACCCACTCGAGCGGCACTACCTCAAGCTCTACAAGAAGGGCGACGGCCCGCTCTACAGCTTCTACACGCCCCAGCACCTCTGCCACTTCGAGGTTCCCACCTCGGTCGCGCGCGTGGCCCTGCTCCGCGACGTGGTCCTCGCCCCCTTGGCTGGGCCTGTCGTGGAAGTGATCGCCACGGCGAAGCGTGACCTCGCCGCCGACGAGACGCTGGACGGCATCGGCGGATACATGACCTACGGCCAATGCGAGAATGCCGGGCCCACCCGCGAGGAGCGGCTGCTTCCGATGGGAGTCGCCGAGGGATGCCGCCTGGTCCGCCCGGTGCCCCGCGACCAGGTGCTGACGTACGCGGACGT
>DASSCW010000158.1:0-2650 GCA_035697465.1 Candidatus Limnocylindria bacterium
GACCGGGCTTTCGCCACCTGCTCCGCCGGCGAGGTCGTGCGCCTATTCAGCCGCCCGCGGGTGCGATCCAGCCGCTTGCCCCGCGTAGCGCATCCTCGGCCTGCGTCATGATCCGCCCAATTAGCACGTCGGCGGGGGCGATGTCGTGGATGAGTGCCACCGACTGGCCGGTGAACGGCAGCAGTTCATGCAGCCGGCCCTCGGCGGCGGCGGTCCGGACCTCGGCACGGAGTTGGTCGGCGGCCGCGCCGGCGCCAGCCGGGTCGGCGTTCCATCGGTCGACGAAGGCGGTGCGCAGCACCCGGGGTACGGCAGGCACACCGCCGGGCGACAGCGGCGGGAGGACGGCGTCGGCGAAGTCGACCTTCACCGTGTCCAGCGGGTCCGCCCGGACGATCGCCTGCTTCCACTGGTCGCTGATGGACATCTCGATGGAAGCGAGGAAGCGGGTGCCGAGGTTCACGCCCTGGGCGCCCAACGTCAACGCGGCGGCCAGCCCGCGGCCGTCGGCGATCCCGCCCGACGCGACGACCGGGACGGTGCCGGCCAGGTCGACCACCGCGGGCACGATCACCATCGCGCTGATGAACCCGCCGTTGCCGCCGGCCTCGCCGCCTTGGGCGATGACGACGTCGGCGCCGCGATCCACGGCGCGGCGCGCTTGGTCGAGGTCGAAGACCTGCTGGATCCACACGATGCCCGCGTCGTGGGCGCGCTGGACCAGGTCGCCCGGGTCGCCGATGTGGAAGGAGATGGCCGCCGGACGTTCCCGCACCGTCGCCTCGAACGCCTCCGGGTCCAGCGGCCGCATCGTGTGATTGATCGCGAACGGGCGCTCGGTCAGGTCACGCAGTCGAGCCCATTGCCGGCGCAGCTCGCCGACGCCCCGCAACGCGGTGCCCAGGCTGCCCAGCGCACCGGCGTTGCACACCGCCGCCGCGAGATCAACCTGGTCCCACGGTCCGAACGGCGCACAGATGATCGGGACCTCAATCCCGAGCACATCGCACAACGGTGTCCGCAGCACCCGCCCATTCTCCACAGCCGTCGCCAAAGCCAATCCCCGCCGTGCGGCAACCTCCTCTGCCGCGTTGCGGCTGTCAACATCGACGCTACGGGAGAACCTGCCCGGCCTGTACACCGTCACCGGGCGGCGTCGGTCAGCGGCCTCGACTGGCGCAAGCGTCTGGATGAGGTCCACGGACATGGTCCGAGACGCGACAGCTGTTCAGCCGTCCCGGCACGGGCACCGAAGTAATCCGTAGCGGATGAGGCCGGGATGACCAGCACGCGGTGTACTGGCAGCAGAAGTTGACCCCCATAACGCGCCGATGCAGTCGGCGCCGATGCGGAAGGGTACCGACGTGTTCGACAACAACGGCTCGTTCCTGCTGGCGCTCTTCGAATTCTTCATCTTCTTCGCCTGGATCATGTGCCTGTTCTGGATCTTCGGGGACCTCTTCCGGAGCAAGGACCTGGGCGGCGTAGCGAAGACGTTGTGGACCTTGTTCCTCATCTTCCTACCGATCCTCGGCATGTTGATCTACCTGATCGCCCGCGGCGGGGGCATGACCGAGCGCGCGCTCGCCGCCCACGAGGAGGCGCAGAAGCGGCAGGATGCCTACATCAGGTCGGTCGCGACGCCGAACGGGAGTAAAGCTAGCGCCGCAGATGAGATCGCGTCGGCGAAGGCACTGCTCGACTCCGGTGCTATCAACGCGAGCGAATACGAGCAGCTGAAGGCCAATGCCCTGGCGGGGAGCACTGCCTCGTAGGCCGCGTAGAGGGGTAGGCGGTCGCGCCAGGGCCGCCGCCCACAGCCCATAGACCGCATACCTCGCGCCGACCGCACGTCGCCTCGGGCTCCGTCGATGAGGAGCACCGGGGCCTCGGCGTGTCCACCGGTGCCGCCATGTCCGCTGCCGGGGTCACGCCGGGAGCGAAGCGGAAAGGCGCGCCGGCCGGGCAGAGTGTCTGCGCGCGGCATGGGCAGCGCGAGCAGTGGTCGTGCTGTTGGTGCAATGCGGTGACTTTGTGGGCGAAGGCCCCGGCGAGCTAGCACAGCCGACGTATCAGCCTGTGAGCTTGCGCTGGGATGCAGACCTCGGCTCCGCCCGACTCAGAGTGGCCGCCCTTCGGGGAAGCTCAAGATTCCCGATGTCCACCTGTCGATTTCGTGGCTCGCCGTTCGTCTTATTGCGCGACCATCTGACGAGGAGGAAGCGATGAAGTACGTCATGCTGATCTATCAGGGCACCGCGCTTGAGCGACAGGCCGCGCTCCCCGAGGAGGAGCAGAAGCAGGTCTACGCCGACTACCAGGGGATCAATCAGGCGCCGGGCGTCACCCCCGGGCTGCCGATGGGCCTCCCCCAGAACGCGACCACCGTACGGGTCGAAGGCGGCAAGACTCTGACAACGGACGGCCCGTTCGTCGGGATGAAGGAGGCCGTCGGCGGTTGGTTCATCCTTGAGGCCGACGACCTCGACGCGGCCATCGAGGTGGCCGCCCGCGTCCCTGCAGCACGCTTTGGTGGCGCCGTCGAGATCCGCCCATCGGAGGTGTATTGGTAGCGACGCTCGAACAGGTCTTCCGCGAGGAATGGGGCCGTGTCCTGGCCACCCTGATCGGCTTCCTCGGCGACTTTGAC
>DASSCW010000159.1:0-9465 GCA_035697465.1 Candidatus Limnocylindria bacterium
GATCGGGGAAGTGTCCGCCGAGATCGCGGGGCAGAGCTTCTCGCTGCGCAACGTCGTCGGCATCCCCGCGCCGCCGCCCTTCACTCGAGGGGGGATCGGCGGCATCATCAGCCCGCAGCACCTTCGCCCGTCCACGTGGGCTGTCCTGGATCTCGCCGGTGAGCGGCTGATCCTTCTCGAGGCCGATGAGGCCGATCTGTCCGCCTGGCTGACCGCGCGCGCGCCACAGCTGAAGCTGCTGCGCCTGGATCGGGCGCCGGGGGAGGAGACGATCATGGTCCATGCCGCGATCGAGCCGTTCGAGCGTGTCGTCACGATGCTCGACAGCGGCGGCAAGGGGACCGAAATGGTCGCTCGGCTTGGACCAGGGCTGGTCCCGGGGCCACCGAGGGTCACCGGTCATGGAGTGGGTGGCAGCGCGTCGTACGGATCGGACGTCCCCGATCGGGTGCTCCTCGTCGGGGACGCGCGCGTCCCCGTTCCGCGGCTGATCCTGCGGGACGAGCTGGATGGCTGCGGCATCCTGGTCGCGATGGACGTCATGCGCGGCACGGTCATCGCTGTGAACGGGGACCAGAGCCAACCGGTCTTCTGGATGGTGCCTGGCTAGCGCTTCTTTCCGGTTCCCCGCACCACGATTCGACGGTCCGGGGGCTTCGCTCCGGCTTCCACCTCCACCAGCGCCCAGCCGGGCAGGGGATTGAACAGGTTGGTGCCGCCGCTGCTCAGCAGCTCGGCCACGCGTTGCACAACGCGGGTCGCGGCGGCGCGCTCGCCGGCGGGGAGTTCGTCGACCAGGACGGCCAGGCGTTGCTCCAGGATACGGGTTGCCACCAGGGGATCGTCGCTGCGGCGGGCGGCGCGGACGAGTGACTCGGCATCGGCGATCCCATCCACCTCGAGCCCCCGGATGAGCCGCCGCACGTCGGCTGCCTCGCGTGCCGGGAGCTTGTCGATCCAGGTCTGCGGCGGTGGCGCGGCCTCGGCCTTTGGCTTGGCCGGCTTGGCAGCCGTCCTGGGGCGCGGAAGCGACTTGATGGTCGTGCGCCGAGCCTCCGGAATCTCGTCGCCCACCGCCGCCAGCGTGGGGAATGGCCCGCGGGTGAGCTCCTGCCCGAGCTCATCGGTCACGGTCGAGTCGATGAGGAACCACCCAAGTGCTGCCTGGCGAACTTCGAACCGATCGTCACTCGTGCGGTACACGCCCGCCCGGCTCCGGACCAGCTTGTTCGGATCGGCGGGCGCATCGGCCTTGGAAGACGTCGGCATCAGTACGAAAGGACCCGATCGGCCTCGAAGGTGAGCTGGACCAGCTGATCCGGCGTGGCGAACTCGACCGACTTGTCGCCGACGGCGGTCGCATCCAGCGCTCGTGCGTTGCTGGACATCTTGGACGCGAAGAACCTCGCTCCGCCACCGGCCAGCGCGTCGAAGTGCTCGCGCAGGCTGCCGGTACCGACACCCTGGGCCGCGTCCAGGGTTGCGTCGCGGAGGAAACCGACCGCGTCACCGGCCAGGAAGACGTCGACCTCGTGGCCCTTCTGCCGCGCGGTTCTCGCAACCAGGAATGCCAGTGCGGCGCGGGTCGGGTTCTCCGGCCCGGTGCTCAGATGGACAAGAAGCCGGCCCATGCAGTCTCCTCGAGTTGCGTGCTGTCGTGATGACGCGGACTTGGCCGTGCGGGGTTGGGCGCGGCCTACGCGAAGAAGTCGATGATCGCCCGCGTGTCGTCCGAGAATGCCCAGCGCGCGGTGATCTTGCCATCGCGCATGTGGAAGATCTCGGCGGTGCGGTAATTGAGTGTCTTGTCGCCGCGCCGCGCCGTGACGTTCATGAGCTGCACCGCATGCTCGTCATCCGCGATCACGGCGTGTTCGGTGGCCTCGACCTCCGCGTCCCCGAACGACTCGGTAAAGCGCTGGATGACGGCTTCCTTGCCGCGCGTCGGCTCGGATCGGCCGATCTCGTGCCACTCGACGTCATCGGCCAGGAGACCGACGGCGGCCTCTGGGTCGCCGGTGTTCACGGTTTCGATCGCGTCGTGCAGGATCTTTGCGTTGGTGTGCATCTGAATTCACTCCGGTGGGGAGGGGATTCTCTCATCGGCACCCCGCCAACGCCACCGGCTATGGACCGATGCGCACCGACTCCAACACCGGCTCCGCCGCGGCCAGCGCCTCGTCCCACTGCGCCGCCGACCCACCGACCATGACCGCCACCAGGCCATCGGCCGAATCCAGGAAAGCGATCCACAGGCGGCGGCCAGGGTCGATGCCGAGCGGACCAGGCGGCACGACCAGGACCACCGCGTGCGCATCGCCCGCGTTTTCGATCTCCATCGCGATCCCCTCCAGCCCACCCGTGGCTGACCCGTTCTGACCCAGGATCTCCAGGGCTGGGTTCTCGGCCAGCGCAGCGGCTGCCTCTGCCGCGGTCGTGACGGCCACGGACGCGCCGCCGGCGCCATAGACGGCGCTGGGCAGGCCGAATTGCACCGCGATCACGTCGGGCGTGGCGACGTCCTGCTGGACGTCGAAGAATCCGTCGAGCAGCTGGACGCCCGACCATGAGCCATCCAGCGCGAAGGTGATCCGAGGCTCGAAGCCGGTTCGGGTGTAGGTGCCCGCGGGCAGGGGATCAGGGGTCGTGGCCAGCTCATTCACGATGGGACTGGCGCTGGCCGAGGCTTGCGGCGTGGAGGCTTGCGGAGTGGAGGCCGCCGGCTGCCCGCAGGCCGTGGTGACCACGGCGGCCAGGAGGGCGAGCAGCGCAGGCGTGCGGCGTGGCATCACCTGCACTACCCGGCCGGCAGCTCCCCAGGTTCACTCCGACAGGATTACGCCGGCTCGACGTTCGCCGCGGACGCCGTCAGGTCCGGCTCCGGTGGCCGGCCACGCCATCGGCGCCACGCAGCGACAGCCATCGCCCCCAGCCCGAGGCAGATGACGACCAGCTTGGCCACGCCGCCGATCACCGGCAGCGATGTGGCAACCACGACCACGGCAGCTCCCGCAGCCAGCACGCCCAGCTCCTGCCAGCGATTCGCGTACGGACCCGATGCGACCAGGCGCCCAAGCGCGAGGCCGACCACCAGGTCCACCACGTACGCGACCGCCAGGACAAACACGAAGGTCACGATGCTGATCGCCAGGAAGCCGGTGATCAGCTCGATGACCACCAGCGCGGCGATCTGGAGCAGCCCGAAGGCAATGGCCAGGAGCACCATCAGCAGGATGGCTGCGATCACGAAGACGATGTAGGCCAGAAGGGTCGCGAAGCCGCCGCCCACGGAGAGGAGCGGCTCGCGGCGGAGCGTTTCGTCGGAGGCGCGCAGCGCCCTCGGCACGAGCCACACCGCAAGTGCGCCAAGGATCAGCAGAATGACGAAATGCCGCAGCGCGTTGAGCACTTTGTCGCCGGCGGTGGGAGCGGGTTGTCCGGGGCTGTCCTCGGAGAGCACGACGTGCTCGGAGCCGCCCACCGTCCCGCTGCGGTTGTAGGTGCCGGCGCTCGCCTCGATGTTGCCGGTCACGTTTCCGGCGATAGTCACCGCGCCGCCTGAAACGATGAGGTCGCCAGCCACAGTTGAGCCGCCGGCCAGCGTGGCCTGACCGCCAGCGGCGACAAGGTCCTCACCGATCGAACCTCCCACGTTCAGCTGGCCGCCGGCCACCCGCGCATCACCGTCGACCTCGCCTGCCACGGACACGTTGCCGCCGGCGACGACCAGGTCGCCAGTCACCGCTCCATTGACGAGCACCTGCCCGCCGAAGGCCATCAGGTCGCCATCGACGTCGCCGTCGATGGTGGCGGTGCCAGCGAACACGTACAGATCGTCCGCAACCTGCTCGTCGGCGGGGACCGTCACGATGTCGCCAGTACGAAGCTTCCCGCCGAGCAGTTGCGTTTCGGCGATCGCCAGGGTGACCACGAGCAGCAGCATGACCAGCGCCGCCGTGAGCGCCACACCCGGTCGCAGCATCCTTCTCATTTCTCCGAGCCTCCGTACTTCGTTCGATCCCATTCTCCGTCAGCGGCAGCCGAACGGTGTCAATCTGTGACGATGGGCAAGCTGATGCCGGCCTGATGTTCTTCCCGCAACTGGAGACCCCATCTCGTTGCGGAAGGTCGCGGAGCGAGCCTTCGACTCGGGCGTGCGGTACTGGGCTACGAACGGGTGTAGCCCTGCTGTTCGAGCGCGGTCGTGCTGCACATGCCGCACGGCCGCCCCCTCAGGGTGAGGCGTCCGCCACTGCGCCGCGCCCTACTCCTGGATGATCGACAGAACGTTTCCGTCAGGATCCGTGAACCAGGCGATGCCGGTGGGACCGTCGCCGTTGCCGCGGGCGATGCCCTTCGCGTCCTGACCGAATTCCTCTCCGTAGTTCTCCATCGTGATTCCCGCGGCGACCAGGTCATCGACGGCCTTGTCGATGTCGTCGACCGGAAAGTTCAGCACCGTGAAGCTGGCGGGCTCGTGGTCGTCCTTCGGGTACAGGAACACCGGTCGCCCGCCGCTGACGCGGAGCGCAAGGCCCTGCTGCTCCATCGATACGTCCACGCCCAGCTTGTTTCCGTAGAAGTCGCGTGCCTTGTCCAGGTCGCGGACCGAGAAGCCGGAGAAGGCTTCGCTGTTCCTGAGCATCTGGTCCATTCCTCCAGTGGGTACAAATCTGGTGCCGCACTTGCCGTGCCAGCGCCTTCGAGTTGGACCCGTGCCAGGTGCCCAACTCATCGGTGGGTGGCAGAATGCCGAGGCGGCATACGAAGGAGGGGTGTGGCACAGACGCGGGACCTCCCGGACACGTCGCTCGTCGAAGTCGGGCGCGCGGCATTGGAGCGCCACGAATGGCGCGCTGCGTTCGATGCCCTGAAGCAGGCTGACGAACAGGAGCAGCTGCCGCCGCAGGCGTTGGAGCTGCTGGCGCAGGCGGCCTGGTGGACGGGGCAGCTGCCGCTCGCCATCGATGCCCACGAGCGGGGATACGCCGCGGCGATGAAGGTCGGCGACATCCCCTCGGCCGTGCTGGCCGCCGTCGAGCTCGGGCGCGAGAACATCATGCGCATCTCCCTGCCGGTGGCCAACGCCTGGCTGAACAAGGCAGAGAAGCTCCTTGAGGGCGCGCCAGAGAACATCGGCCATGGCTGGTTGGCAGCCGTGCGCAGCTATTACGCGAGCCTGATGGGCGACAGCCAGGCGGCCCTTGATGCGGCGACAACGGCCAACGCCATCGGCAAGCGCCTCGGCGACCGGAACCTGGAGATCTTCGCGCTCGCCGAGATGGGGCAGACGCTGGTCAACGTCGGGCGCGTGGAGGAAGGGCTGGCCGCCGCAGACGAGGCGACGGTCAGCGCCCTGAGCGGGGAGCTCCAGCCAGCCGTCGCGGGCGGCGTCTTCTGCTCCAGCATCGAGGCCTGCGCCGGCCTTGGTGATTACCGGCGTGCGGCCGAATGGACCGATGCGCAGGACCGCTGGTGCCAGCGCGAGGGGATCAACGGCTTCCCGGGCATGTGCCGTGTCTTCCGTTCCGACGTGAAGCGGCTGCGCGGTGCATGGCCGGAGGCGGAGGCGGAGGCGCGCCTGGCGACGGACGAGCTGCGCGGGTTCGTGCCGGGCGCCGCCGGCTGGGCGCTCTACCAGGTCGCCCAGATTCGCCTGCGCCGGGGCGACCTGCCGGCGGCCGAGGAGGCGCTGCAGGGCGTGCACGGTTTCGGTCTTAACACTGAACCCGCGTACTCGTTGCTGCAGCTGGCCCTGGGGAAGCCCGAAGAGGCTGCGAAGTCGATCACCGAGGCGTTGTCGGCTCCGGGAGGGCGACCGTCATTCATGGCCGCGCGGGACAGCGTCTCCTACCGGCTCACGCTCCTTTCCGCCCAGGTGGAGATCTTTCTGGCGACCGGTGACATCGCCGGCGCCCGTGCCGCAGCCGACGAGCTCGGCAAAATCGGTGAGACATTTGGAACCCTCGCCTCACGAGCCGCGGCAGCTGCCGCGAGCGGCGCCGTCGCTCTCGCCGAGGGTGATGCCGCTGCCGCCGGGGTCCAGCTGCGGCTTTCGATCGAGCACTGGACGGAGGTGGACGCTCCCTGGGAGGTCGGCCGCGCGCGGATGCTCCTGGCCAGCGCGCTCCTGGCCCTTGGCGACCCGGATCATGCCGCGCGGGAGGCGCGCTCGGCCAGGTCGACGTTCGAGCAGCTTGGCGCGCTGCCGGACCTTCGCCAGGCAGATGCGCTGATGGCCGCTCTGCAGAGTGAGGCGCCGGACGCGACACCCTTCGGCACGGCCGCGACGCGGGTCGTGCGCGCGTTCATGTTCACCGACATCGTCGATTCCACTCGGCTGGCCGAGGTGATGGGGGATGAGGCGTGGGATCGGGTCACCCGTACGCATGACCAGCTGCTGCGATCAGCGGTCGCGGAGCAGGGGGGCGAGGAGGTGAAGGCGACCGGCGACGGATTCTTCTTCGCCTTCGCCGGCGCCGATCAAGCGATCGAGGCCGCCGTCGCCATTCAGAGGCGGCTCGCCGCCCATCGGGACGCCCAGGGCTTCGTGCCGGCCGTGCGCATCGGCATCCACCAGTCGGAGGCCAACCGGGTTGGCCTGGACTACGCGGGGAGCGGCGTCAACCAGGCCGCACGGATCGGCGATGCCGCGGAGGGCGGTGAGATCCTGGCCAGCGCCACGACGCTTGAGGCCGCGAAACACTCCTTCGCCCAGGCCGGCCGTCGCAGCCTCTCTCTCAAGGGCGTCGCGGCTCAGGTCGACGTGGCGTCTGTCGCCTGGAGGTAGACCCGGCACGTTTGTTGCGGACCCGGGTCCACACAGTATTGGGGGAATCGTGGACCGGAAGCGCGCAAAGTTGCAGCTGTCGCTCGTGCGAGCGGTGGTGCGTGGTGCCCGGATGCGGGGGAGCCTCAGCCCCGAGCTGCGGCAGCGAGCGGCGGAGATCGTCGAGCACACTGCCATCGACATCCGACCGGAGGCCGATGGGGACCTGGCCGACCTGCTCGCGGCGGTGAAAGCGGAGCTCGCGGTTGACTGAGGCCGCGAGCTAGGCCGGTTCGTGGGCGAGCAGACCCTCGAGCTTCGCCGTCAGCTCGTCGATGCTGAACGGCTTGATCAGGGTGTCGACGCGACGCATGTCCGCGAGGTCTCCATCGAGCAGCGCCAGTGCTTCCTTGTCACCGGTGCAGATCAGGGTGGGCAGCTCACGGAGCTCACGATCGGTCCGAACCTGCTGGATCACTTCCCAGCCGTGGAGCTCATCCCGGCCCAGGCGCAGATCGATGATCAGGAGCTGCGGCCGCGACGCACGGATGGCCTCGACCGCATCATCGCGATCGCCGTCGATGATCGTGGTCGGGAAGCGCTCGTCGCGGAGCACATCGGCCATGAGCTGCAGGAATTCGGGGTTGTCGTTTACGACAACGACCTTCGTGCGCTCGGGGATCATCTCGCTCAGTTGTCCTCCGTCTTGCAAACCGCTACGACGGCTTCTCCGGGACAGCGAACTGCTCGCCGCACTGGGGGCAGCGTGCGGAGCGACGACCATCGGCGTTCTTCGAGACGTATGCGGGCACGGTCGCGGTCCTGTGCCGGTGCCGGACCACGGGATTACCGAAGTCGTCCTGGTCGATCTCCCAACGCTCGGCTGACTCGCTGTCCATGCAAGCGAACCCTGCAGCATTCGTGCCGGTGCCTGGCTGAACCGATGCCTGCGAGCGGGTGTACCACTGACGAATGGTCATCCAACGCTGCGTGGTGGCGCTTGCCGCGCTGGCGCTTGCTGCCTGCACCGACTTCGTGGGCGGCCCAACCCCAACCGTCACCCCTTCGCAGGCCCCGTTCGGTGGCATGGAGCTCATCAGCGAGGGGCCGGTGCTGCGGGCATCCGACCTCGGCGACTATGGCGCCGTCCTGCCGAGCGCGTACTTCATGGCCGATGGGGTGCAGCACGCCTACCTGGTCGGCTTCGGCGACGCACGCGGCGACCAGCGCGTCTTCCACGCGACTTCGCCCGATGGACTGGCCTGGACGGTTGATGAGGCCGATCCGTTCGCGAACCTGGGTCTCGACCTCAGCCCGCCCGGACCCGTCTCCGGGAGCGTGCTGCAGGCCGACGACGGCACGTGGCTCATGTACCTGTGGGGCGTTCCTTCGCCCGGCCAGTTCGGTGCCGTCATCTACCGCGCCACCGCCGACTCGCCGGCCGGCCCATGGGTGGCCGATCCAGAGCCCGTGCTGGGGCTTGGCGAGCGTGGCGCCTGGGACGACCTTGGCGTCGACTTTCCAGCGGTGGGCCGGACAGATGATGGATTCGTGATGATCTACGGCGCCTCGAACAGCGCCGACCGCGAGACGTCTTCGATCGGCGTCGCCACCTCTCCCGACGGCGTGACGTGGACCAAGGACCCCGCGAACCCGGTCATCTCAGCTGACCACTGCGGCGATCCCGACGCTCGGTATGCCGCCGGAGCACGCCTCCTCCAGCCAGAGAACAACCCGATGCTGCTGCTCTTCGACGTCGGGCGCGAGATCCGCATCGGCATCAGCTCGGACGCGCGGGAGTGGACCTGCGCGAGCGCCGACCCGATCCTCACCGCCGACGACGTGCCAGGCAGCGAGGGCATCCACACCATCGCGGCCACGCTGGTCGAAGGGGAGGCACTGGTCCTGGTGGAATCGCTGGTCGAAGGCGGCTCCGAGCTGTGGCTCGCTCGGGCATGGCAAGCCGAGGCTTGACGAAGGAGACGCGGCCCAACGGTGCCGTGCGGGCACGCGGCGTGCAGGACGCGTAGCGAGCGCTTGCCGGCTCGGCACGCCAATCCGCGAGGTGACCCGACGTGAAACTCGATACCTCTCCCCGGGGGATGCTGCTCATCGTGGCCGTCGTCCTGTTCCTGTTGGCGGCCTTCAGCGTGGATCTCGGCAACATCGCGCTGGTCCCGTTGGGACTGGCAGCCATGGCCCTGGCCGCCCTGCTCGGCCGGTGACGGCATATGGATGAGCAGAGCGTTCGTGAACACGCCCAAGCCCATTGCGAGGCGCTGCTGAGCGGAGACATCGGGCAGGCCAGCCAGTCAATGAGCCGTGAGCTGCAGGCGAACCTGGGCCCGTTCGTCGCCATGCTGCCGCTGCCGTTGACCAGCGCCACGATCGAGTCGGTGGAGATGACGGGGAAGGCGTACCGGGCGGTCCTGCACCTGACCGGCGACGCGGGCGAGATTCGGCTCGAGACGCGCTGGAAGGAACGCGACGACAAGCCGACCATGATCGAGGCCAGCCACATCCCCGAGGCTCCGGCCGCGGTGGCCCTGGAAGCCGACGGTGAGGAACAGGAGTAGGCGCAAAGCCGTATTCACCACAGATATGGTGTCGGCAAGCCGGCCCACATTCCCGGCCCCGCAGACATCGGTTCATGCACCCGGAGGCATATCGTGTGGCCGAATTGCGTCCAAGTTCCC
>DASSCW010000160.1:0-3037 GCA_035697465.1 Candidatus Limnocylindria bacterium
CAACCCGGACCTGGCATTCGCCTGCATGCTGGCCTCAGGCCTGGACGGCATCGAGCGCGGCCTAACGCCGCCGGAGCCGGTGGAGGAGAACCTCTACCACTTCGACGCCGCCAAGCTGGCCAGCCGCAAGATCAAGCAGCTGCCCGGCACCCTGCGCGAGGCGCTGGACGAGCTGTCGGCCGACAAGGTCATCGCGGAGGCGCTCGGCGAGCACGTCTTCGAGCGGTTCATCGAAGCGAAGAACGAGGAGTGGGACGAGTACCGGATGCAGGTCACCTCGTGGGAGGTGGATCGCTACCTCGAGGCCTTCTGAGGGCCCATGATTCCGGCCCAATTCATGCTATGACCCGATGGGACGGCGGCGTTCGCCGCCGTCCTGTCGTAGCATGCGAGCCGTACACAGCTCACTTGTCGCGCGCCGGTATACTGCGCGCGGTCGTGAGGGCGCCACGCCAGGTCGCCCGTCCATGTCCGATTGGGAGGCCAATTTGGAGCAGACCTCACCGGTATCAGCAAGGTCCACGACGGGGACGTCCCTCTCTGTCCTGGCCTACTGGTTCACGAAGCGTCTGATCGACATCTTCGGATCTGCCCTCCTGTTGATCATCCTCTCCCCGGTCCTCCTCGTGATCGCCATCGCGATCTGGGTCGATACCGGGCTGCCGATCATCTATCGCTGCGAACGTGCGGGCCGCTTCGGCCAGCCGATCACGGTCTTCAAGTTCCGCAGCATGCGTGACGGGAGCCACCATCACCTCGAGGAGCTCCTGACCAACGACAAGGAGCACCGCCTCCAGTACGGCCTCATGAAGAAGCTGCGGGACGACCCGCGCCGCACGCGGGTGGGCGCCTTCCTGCGACGCACCTCCCTTGACGAGCTGCCGCAGCTGGTGAACGTGTTCGCCGGGCAGATGAGCCTGGTCGGGCCTCGCCCCTACTTCCGGGACGAGCTCAAGGGCCGCCCCGAGGCGACCACGATCCTGCAGGTGCGACCAGGCATCACCGGCCTCTGGCAGGTGAACGGGCGGTCGGACCGCACCTTCGAGGAGCGCCTCGCCTTCGACGTGACCTACGTCCGCGAGCGCAGCCTGGGCATGGACCTGTCGATCGCGGCACGGACCTTCACCGCCGTCGTCAGCGGCAAGGGCGCCTACTGACCCTCGGCTGACAAGGCCGCGATCCCCAGCATCAGCCACATGGGGAAGGTCGTGGTGTTGCCCTCCAGCAGCATCTCGGTCAGCGATGCCACTCCGATGACCACCGCGACCGCCGTGCTGCCAATCAGCAGGATCCGCCGATCGCCGTTCGCCGCCCGGGCGGCACGCAGGACCCCGGCAACCACGATCCCGATGGCCGCCACCAGCAGGCTGAGGCCTATCACGCCTGTTTCTACCAGCAGGTGGAGCCAGAAGTTGTCGACGGTGCGGTCGCGCGGAACGGTCCCGGCGGTGTAGGTCTCGTACAGTGGCGAGCCGAAGTTGCGCGCCACCGCGCCGCCGTAGCGCCCCGGACCCGCACCGATCAGCGGATGATCGGCGGCGATCGGCAGCGCGTTCTCGACGAATTGCACGCGAAGGTCGCCCTCGCCGAGCGCCTCCAGGCGCCCCAGCGTGGCGGCGATCAGGTCGAACTGTTCCCGATCGCGCTCCGGGTACGCGAGATGGCGTGGCAGCACCATGGCGATGGAAAAAGTGACCACCGCCAGCAGGACCATCCCGATGATGAGGCGGCGCTCCACGACCAGCCCGACCAGCAAAGTCGCCATCGCGAGCGCAAACCACGCCCCGCGCGAAAAGGTATAGAGCAGTGCCAGCGCCAGCAGCAGCGAGACTGCCCAGGCAGCCGTCCGATAGGCTCCCTCGCGTTGAGAGGCCACGAGCACCGTGAAGGGCAGCGCCATCGCGAGCATGGCGCCGAGCATGTTCGGGTTCACCAGGAAGCTCGTGACGCGCGCTCCCTCGCCGAACCGGCCGGCGAAGGACTCCAGGCCAAGGAAGTCCGGATGGATGAGCACCTGGCCCATAGCCAGGGTCGCGGCGATGGCGACGAGGCCGCAGAACGCGGCAACCGCGAGGCGCGCCTGGTGGATGTCGAACGGCACGACCCGGGCGAGGACGAACAGCGCCGCCGCCTCGACCGTGAAGACGATGCCGGCGATCGCCACCACCGGTGGCACCGCGTTCACCACCGCAGACAACGCCGCGACCAGGGTGAATGCGGCGAGCAGCCACAGCGTCGGGTGGGTGAATCCCCGGCGCAACGTGCCGCGCCGCGTCGCCTGGAACAAAACCACGACCGCCACGACGGCGAGCAGCGCCTCGCTCAGGTAGGGAACGGAGGCTCGCTGTTCGGTCGGCAGGGCGAGGCTGATCAGGTAGCGATCGACGACCGGCGCCAATGCGACGCCGACGATGGCGATCCGCGGCCAGCGCCAGGCCACCAGACCGGCGGCCACGATCCCGAGTCCGGCCACGGTCAGCAGCAGGGGCGTCGTCACCGGCCGGATTATGAAGCTCTCCTAGAATGCAGCCCATGTCGCGCCTGGCCGTCATACCGGCCCGCGCCGGGTCGAAGGGCCTGCCCGGCAAGCACCTGCGTCGGATCGGCGGTGAGCCGATGATCGTGCACACCATCCGCGCGGCCCTCGCCGCGCGCAGCGTCGATCGGGTCGTGGTGTCGACCAACGATCCCGCCGTGGCGCGCGCCGCCCGGCGCGCCGGAGCCGAGGTCCCCTTCCGTAGGCCGGAGGAGCTGGCGGCGGACGACACGCCGACCGCGCCGGTCGTCGCGCACGCGGTGGCCTGGGCGGAGCGCGAGGGGATGCGGGTCGATGTGGTAATCACCCTGCAGCCCACCTCCCCACTTCGCGATGCGGGACAGATCGACGCTGCGGTCCAGCTGCTGGACGGCGGCTTGGTCCGCAGCGTGGCGAGCGTGGCCACGCTGGGCGTTCCGAGCAGCGTGGTCGGCTCGCTGGCCGGCGAGCGCTTCACGCCAGCCAAGGATGTCCAGGATCCGAGACGCCAGGTCGCGGACG
>DASSCW010000161.1:0-3179 GCA_035697465.1 Candidatus Limnocylindria bacterium
ACGGGAAAGCCGCACGATCTCCTGGATGCAGGTCCACACGGAGGTCGAAGGTGAGTGGCCGACCATCCGCGCGCGCTTCGTGCCGCAGCCCTGCATGCACTGCGATCGCCCGCCGTGCACGCTCGTGTGCCCCGTTGAGGCGACCTCGCGCGACCGGGAAGGCATTGTCAGCCAGATATACGCGCGGTGCATCGGCTGTCGTTACTGCGCCAATGCCTGTCCGTACACGGTGAAGTTCTTCAACTGGCACAAGCCGTCGTATCCCGACTCGGTCGTGCCCGGCCTGAATCCGGACGTCTCGATGAGGCCGGTCGGCGTCATCGAGAAATGCACGTTCTGTCACCATCGGCTTCAGAAGGCCCGCGACGTGGCACGAGCCGAGAAGCGGCCGCTACGAGAGGGTGAGTACTCGCCGGCCTGCGCCGACAGTTGTCCCACGGGGGCCATCGTGTTCGGGGATCTCGACGATCCGGGTCAGCGTGTTGCGCAGCTCGCGCGGGATCCCCGCGCGTTTCGGCTACACGAGGATCTGGGCACGCAGCCCAAGGTCTACTACCTGGCTGAACAGGACTGAGCCGTGACCGATCTCGAAATCGTCTCGCGCCTCCAGCAGGACGAACGTGTGCTCCTCATGCCGCTCGTGCGCACCACGAAGACGTTCTGGCGATGGGCGGCCCTGATGGCCGCCGTCACGGTCTGGGGGGCCTTCGCCTACGCCTATCAGCTGAAGACGGGTCTCGGCGCCACGGGGCTGAACACGCCGGAGTACTGGGGCATCTACATCATCTGCTTCGTCTTCTTCATCGGGATCTCCCACGCGGGGACCCTCATCTCGGCGATTCTGCGCGTGGCCAACGCGGAGTGGCGCCGATCGATCACGCGCTCGGCCGAGTTCATCACCGTCCTGGTGATCGGTTTCGGCGCGGTCCAGCCGATCCTCGACCTGGGCCGGCCCGATCGGGTCCTCAACGTCTTCCTGCACGCGCAGCCGTTTTCTCCACTGCTCTGGGACGTGATGAGCATCGGCCTGTATTTCACGGCAAGCAGCATCTACCTGTACGTGCCGATGATCCCCGATCTGGCCCGCATCCGCGACCTCGGCCTGCGCCCGCGGCTCCTCTACTGGTTCCTCGCGATTGGCTATCGGGACTCGCCGCAGGCACGCCACACGCTGGAGCGGATGATCTCGATTCTGGCCGTCATGGTGATTCCGATCGCGGTCTCCGTCCATACCGTCATCGGGTGGATCTTCGCGCTCACCCTCCGGCCGATGTGGCACAGCGCGATCTTCGGGCCCTACTTCGTCATGGGCGCCATCTTCTCAGGCATCGCCGCGCTCATCATCGCCATGGCGATCCTCCGCCGGGTCTACCGGCTCGAGGCCTATTTCAAGGACGTGCACTTCAATCACATGGGGGTCCTCCTGTTCGTCATGACCGTCCTCTGGTTCTATTTCACGTTCGCCGAGCACCTGACGGTGTGGTACGGCGGCGAGGAGGCGGAGCTGGCGACGCTGTACTCGAAGCTGACCGGCGCGTTCGCTTTTCCGTTCTGGCTGATGGTCGCCTTCTGCTTCGTCGTCCCGTTTGCCCTCATGGCCCGCCGGGCGACGCGCAACGTCACCGGGACCGTGGTCGCGTCGGTGGCCGTCGTGATCGGGATGTGGCTCGAGCGGTTCAACATCGTCGTGCCCACGTCGCTCCATCCACGCGGCGGCATGTCGGCCCTGCACTACGTGCCGTCCTGGGTCGAGCTGTCGATCATGGCCGGCACGCTCTCGGGATTCATCCTGGTCTACATGGTGGCCACGAAGTTCTTCCCGATCATCTCGATCTGGGAGATCCAGGAAGGTCGCGAGAAGTCCATCGAGGAAGTCTCCGCGCGCGTCGCCGGCTATCTGCCGGACGATCTCGTGACGGTGGAGCGATGAACATGAGCAGGTTCGTCCCCGCTGCGGCTCGAACCGGACGCGGCCGGCTGCGCGTCACGATCGCGGTCGCTTCGGCCGTCTGGCTCGCGGCCCTGGTCACCGGGGTGCGCGGTGCGGCTGAGACAGCGCCTGAGGGGAACCCGTTCCGGGGGCGCGAGATCTTCGCCCAGAAGGGCTGTGTCCGGTGTCACGCCATCTGGGGCCATGGGGGATCGCTCGGTCCCGACATCACCGTGGCGGTCATGGGAAAGACCTGGGACGAGCTGGTCGGCGATTTCTGGAATCACACGCCGCGCATGATCGACGAGGTCGCCCAGAGCGGCTATCCCTGGCCCACGCTCGATCCCCAGGAGATGGCCGATACCCTGAGCTACCTCTATTACCTCCGGCTGTTCGACGAGCCTGGCGATGTCGTTCGAGGAGCCGACACCTTCGCTCGGCTGCAGTGCGACGGCTGCCATTCGCTCGGCGGCCGCGGCGGACGCATCGGGCAGCCGCTGGACCGCTTCGGAACGTATCCCTCGCCGACCCCGCTGGCGCAGGCGATGTGGAACGCCGGTCCGCGGATGCAGCAGGAGCAGGTCCGTCGGGGCAATCCGATCCCGCAGTTCGTCGGTCACGAGATGGCGGATCTGCAGGCCTACATCCGGGCGGAAGGGCGCCGCACGGGTCGCGTCGTCGAGTTGCAGCCGCTGCCGAGCCCGGACCGCGGCGCCCTCGTGTATCGCAGCAAGCAGTGCGGTGTGTGTCACGACCGGCCTCGGGGAACGGCGCCGGACCTCACGCGGTCGGCCCTCTCGAAGACCGTCTCCGAAATCACGGGTCTGCTCTGGAACCACAGCTACGTGATGGGGGCGACGATGGCGGCTCGCGGGATTCCCTTCCCCCGCTTTTCCGGTACGGAGTTTCCGGACCTCATTTCGTACCTCTACTTCCGCGGCTACGTGGGACAGGAGGGTAACGCGGCGAGAGGGTCGGCGGTCTTCGCGGCCAAGGGGTGCGCCGCGTGTCATGCCACCGGAGTCGCGGGCGCTCCGAACCTCGGCGCGGTGCTGAAGCGGACGGACCGCGCGGGTCTGGCGTCAGCCATGTGGAACCACGCTCCACAGATGCACCGCCTGATGGCGGAAAAGGCCCCGTTCTGGCCCAAGTTCGAACCGGGCGAAATGCGGGACCTCGCCGCCTATCTGCGCAGCCTGGCGTCCGCATCCGGTTCGACGACGGGTCCAGGTAACGAGATGGTCGGTTC
>DASSCW010000162.1:0-6850 GCA_035697465.1 Candidatus Limnocylindria bacterium
AAATTCGCCGAACGGGATTTGCTCGATGCCGATCAACTGCTCGTCGATCTTCCAGCCATCGGCCTCTTGCACCATGCGCACTTCGCGCTCTGTACGGAAGCTGCTGCCGCCACCGCCCAGGCCGCCGCCGTCGTCATAGAACTGCTCGACAGTCAGGTGCAGCGTGGCCTCATCGCCGTCAACGACGGCGTTGTCGATGTAGACAGCAACTTCGCCGAACCCGGAGAACTCTCCACCGTACGCACGTGCCCGCTGTTCGTACTCGTCCAGCGTTGCGTCTGCCCGGATCCCCTCCGAAAAGAAGGCATAGGAAGCCTCGTAGTCGCGCTCGTCCCAGGCCGCCAGATAGCGCTGCATGGTCTCCTGCGGGCTGCCCGGCGCGAACGTGGCTGGCCCGCGGGCCTCGGCAAGCAGCACGACGGCCACCGCCAGCACGACCAGCGCCAGGATTCCACCGCCGATGAAGAGGAGCGATCGGTTGGTCGACATGGCGCGACCCTACCGGGACTCGACTACGGCGCGACTGCGGCGGTCCCGCGCCGCGGCGACGAAGGCGTTCCAGAGCCGCTCCAGCACGGGTGACGAGGATTCGGTCCGCTCCGGGTGGCATTGGATGCCGATCAGCCAGCGGTCCGGGTCTCGCGATTCGAGCGCCTCCACCAGGTAGGTCCCATCGTGCGACGCGCCGGCGGTGGCGATCAGCGAGGGAGCGAGCCGTTCCAGGGTCACTGCCTGGTGGTGGTAGCTGTTGACCACCATCGCCTCCGCGCCACCGAGGATCGACGCCAGGCGCGTGCCGCCGACGACATCGATCGGATGCTGCAGCGCGGCGGGATCCGGATACGCAGGCCCCTCATGCCCGTCGATGTGCTGCCGCAGTGAGCCGCCGGCCAGGACATTGATCGCCTGCATGCCGCGGCACACGCCCAGGACCGGCAGGCCGCGCTCGTCGGCGGAACGCAGCGCATCGGTGTCCAGCCGGTCGCGACCGGGATCCGGGTCGCGCGCGCCGCCGGCCGGCTCGCCGTAGAGCGCCGGGTCTAGGTCAGGGCCGCCGCTGATGACGAGTCCGTCCATGGATGCTATCGCCTGGTGACGATCGTCAGGCGGCGTTCCGTCGTCCAGGGGCACCGGCGTACCGCCGGCACGCTCCACCGCCTCGAGGTAACGCCGGTTCTTGAGCGTGGCGGTCTCTCGATCGGGCGCGCGCTCGGGGTTCGTCAGGGTCACGACGATGCGCGGCCGTTCCATCTGCGGCCATCGTAGCCGCCCCGCCATGTCCCGGCCGGCACGGGACGCGTGTCCCTTGACGTCCCTGTCGCGGCGCGGTATATCGTAAACAGATATATCGTCCGCCGCTATAGGGAGACGACAGATGCCCACTGAGGACGCACCCATCGAGCTCGGGAGGTTCGCGGAGCCGGCCGTGCTGGTGCTGGTGAGCCTGTCCGATGGCCCGCGGCACGGCTACGCGATCATGACCGACGTCGAGCAGTTCAGCGGTCAGGCGATGGGGCCGGGGACTCTGTACGCCGTCCTCGCCCGGCTCGAGCGAGCCGGCCTCGTGGAAGCGATGCCGAGCGACGACCGGCGCCGCCCCTACCGCCTGACGGCGGCCGGCAACGCTGCCCTGGCCGATCGGCTGGCGGACATGGACCGTTTCGTGAAGACCGGTCGCGCGCGCCTCCGGGCGCCGGATCGAGGCCAGGCATGACCCGGCCACGTCGGTTGCATCGGCTGATGCTGGCCTGCTACCCGCGCGCCTGGCGCGAGCGCTATGGGGACGAGCTGCTTGCCGTGCTCGCCGATCGGCGGTCCGGTTGGCGCGACCTTCCCAACCTGCTGGCCGGGGCACTCGACGCCCGAGTCCACCTCCGACTGCGGCCGGTGGCCGACGGGATGCTGCTCGCCGGGCCGTCCCTGCCGGACTTCCCGCCGCCCGCCCGGATGAGTGCAGGGCCGTCGGCGGACGAGCCGCGCTACGGCGTTGTGGCCTCCACGCCGCCCGTGGGCGAGATGAGCCGCCGCGGCTTCCTGCGGCGGATGCTGGGCGTGGGCACCGCCATCCTGTCGCTCGAGTTCGCGTTCGGCACGGTCAACTTCCTGTGGCCGCAGATCCGCGAAGGCCTGGGAGCCAAGTTCCGCGTTGGCACGATCGCCGACGTCCTGCTGGCCGAACCGCGCTTCGCGCAGGGCTGGCCATACGCCTACAACCCGGCTCGCACATTCCTGGTGAACGTGCCGGCCGCCAAGGAGCTGGCTGTGGGCAACGACGTGTCACTACCGGACCCGGCCGCCTCCGACCTGCTGGCTCTCTGGCGGAAGTGCCCGCACCTGGGCTGCCTGGTGCCGGCGCCGTGCGAGTCGATCACACGCTACCAGTGCCGCTGCCACCAAAGCACGTACAACATCCTGGGCGAGAAGATGTTCAAGGGCCCGGCCGAACGCGGTCTCGACCGGTTCACCGTCCTCATCGAGGACAACGGGATGATCGTGATCGACACCAGCCAGCTGACACAGGGCGCGCCCAACCGAGGCCGGGAGTTTCTCGACTTCGACGATTCACACGCCTGGGACGCGACCTGCGGGGTCGAGTGAGATGAGCAGTCAGACGACGTTCAGCTCGCGGATTGGCTGGTTCGCCTGGATGCGCTCGTACCCCAGCGGCGACAGGTCGAGCGACTCGTAGCGCCCCGTCGCGATCCACTCGGCCAACCCACGCCCGACGGCGGGCGCCTGCTGGAGGCCGTGGCCGGAGAACCCGTTGGCGAACAGGAATCCCGGCAGCTCCGGGTGCGGCCCGATGACCGCATTGTGATCGACCGTGTTGACCTCGTAGTGACCGGCCCATGCATCGAGCAGCCGCACGGACTCGAAGGCGGGCACCAGGCGCGCGAGCTCCGGCCAGATGAAGTCGTCGAAGCGTTTCCGGTCGACGTCGAGGTCGAGCGTGTCCGGGTCCTGCTCACCCTCCCGCGGCGAGTAGCCGCCGATCCAGGCGTCGCCCTCGGGACGGAAGTAAACGCCGGACGGGGCGATGGTCAGCGGCGCCGGACCGAGCTTGGTACGGCAGTCGAAGTGATAGACGTGCCGCTTCCGCGGATGGACCGGCAGCTCAACTCCGACCATTGATGCCACCTCCGCCGCGCGTGGCCCGGCCGCATTGACCACCAGGTCGGTTGCGATCCGCCGCCCATCGGCCAGCCGAACCCCGGTAATGACCGATCCGTCGCGCTCGATGCGCTCTACCGTGCCGGCCACGTACTCCACGCCCAGCGACCTCGCCTTGCGACGGAAGGCCTGCAGCAGGGCGTAGGCATCGAACCAGCCTTCATCGGCAAGGCCCAAGGAACCACCGGCGAGCCGATCGGTCGCCAGCCATGGGAATCGCGCGCGAAGCTCGTCCGGATCGAGGAGGACGACCTGTACGTCGTGCTGGCGCTGCACCTCGTGGTTCTGGCGCAGGATCGGCATCCCGGCCTGCGTGGCCAGGAAGAGGTAGCCGCCCTCGACGAAGTCGATCTCGGGCGGCGGATCGCCGTCCACGCCGAGCCATCGGTCCAGGTTCTTGATGAGCTGGACGCCAAACCGGCTGATCTCGATGTTCAGCGGCGTGCTGAACTGCAGGCGGATCGAAGCCGCGGAGAGGGTGGTGGAGGCCGTGCGGTAGGTCAGGTCCCGCTCGACCACCGCGATGCGGCCGGACCAGTCCGGTCGCTGGGCGAGAAAGGTCGCCACCGAGCTGCCGACAATTGCGCCTCCCACGATCACGACGTCGGCGCGCTCCGAAGGCTCCATCTGTCCGATGCTACCGCTCGCGGCGAATGCACGGCAGGCTCTAGACTCCGTTTCTCATGGCCGGCCCGAAGCCCGTCATCCTCACGGTCGACGACGACGTTCCCGTCCTGCGTGCGATCGAGCGCGACCTGCGTGCTCGCTACGGCAAGGACTACCGCGTCGTGGCCGCCTCCGGCGGCACGGAGGCGCTGGAGGCCGTTCGCCAGCTGACGGTGCGCGGCAGCGCCATCGGCCTGTTCATCGTCGACCAGCGCATGCCGGTCATGACCGGCATCGAGTTCCTTTCCCAGGCGATCGAGCTCCAGCCCGATGCCAAGCGCGTCCTGCTGACCGCCTACGCCGACACCGATGTCGCAATCCAGGCGATCAACGAGATCCAGCTCGATCACTACATCCTCAAGCCATGGGATCCGCCGGAGGAGCGCCTCTATCCGATCACGGACGACCTGCTGGCCGACTGGAGCGCGAACCATCGGCCGCCGTTCGAGGGCCTGCGCCTGCTGGCCGGCCGCTGGGCGCCCGGCGGGCACGTGATCCGCGACTACCTGACGCGCAACCAGGTGCCCTATCTGTGGCTCGACCCGGACGAGGACGACGAAGGGCGGCGCCTGGCAGCGAGCCTGGCCGAGACGCATCCGGATGTCGCTGCCGCGCCTCTCGACCCGTCGGTGCCGATCGTTCTCTTCCCGGACGGAACCGTGCTGCGCGAGCCGGCGACGCGCGACATCGCCGAGCGCGTCGGCCTGCAGACCCGCGCCGCGCTTCCGTTCTACGACCTGGTCATCGTCGGCGGTGGACCGGCGGGGCTTGCCGCGGCCGTGTATGGCGCGAGTGAGGGACTCAAGACGATCCTGATCGAGCGCGAGGCACCGGGCGGACAGGCGGGTACCACCAGCCGGATCGAGAACTACCTTGGCTTCCCCGCCGGCCTGACGGGCGGCGACCTGGCGCGGCGGGCCCTTGCCCAGGCGCGGCGGCTCGGAGCCGAGATCCTCTCGCCACAGGACGTCACAACGATCCGCCGCGAGGATCCGTATCGGGTGGTCACCATCGCCGACGGCTCGGAAATCAGCTGCCAGACGGTCGTGGTCGCCACCGGCGTGAGCTATCGCCAGCTTGACCTGCCGAAGGCCGCCGAGCTGGCCGGAGCGGGGATCTATTACGGCGCAGCCACCACCGAGGCGGTCCTCTACCGCGATGCCCTGGTAGGCGTGGTGGGCGGTGGCAATTCGGCCGGACAGGCCGCCGTCTACCTGTCGCGATTCGCGAAGCAGGTGATCCTGGTCATCCGCGGCAACGAGAACAACGGCATGAGCCAGTACCTCATCGACCAGATGGCCGCGATCGAGAACATCGAGGTCCGCCTCAGCTCCTCGATCAGCGAGGTGCACGGCGACACCCACCTCTCCGGCGCCGTGATCACCGGCCCGGACGGAACGGACGACCTGCCCGTCGCGGCGCTCTTCATCTTCATCGGCCAGCAGCCGCGCACGGAGTGGCTGGAGGGCAGCGTCCTGCGTGACCAGGGCGGATTCGTCCTCACCGGTCCGAACCTGCTGGAGGAAGGCAGACCGCCAGCCGGGTGGGGCATGACGCGCGAGCCGTTCCTGCTCGAATCGAGCATGCCGGGCGTGATGTGCGCCGGGGACGTGCGACATCGGTCCGTCAAGCGCATCGCCAGCGCAGTGGGTGAGGGCGCCATGGCTGTCCAGTTCGTGCACCAGTACCTGGCGGGGCTGTAGGCCGATGACGATCGAGGCCCTCCGCGCAGCTCCCCTGTTTGCAGGCTTGGCCGATGCCGACCTCGAGCGGCTGGCGGCGACTGTGGAGCGCCAGACCCTCGCGCCCGGAGAGCTGCTCATCCGCGAGGGCGACCCTGGCGACGCGATGTTCGTGGTGGTCTCCGGCGAGCTGGATGTCACGAAGCGGGCTGGCGCAACCGAGCAGCCGCTCGCGCGGGTGGGGCCGGGCGCCATCCAGGGAGAGATTGCCGCGCTGCAGGGGACTGAGCGGCAGGCTTCGGTGCGGGCGATCACGGACGTCGAGGTGCTGCGCATCCCGCGCGCCGGATTGCTGGCGCTGCTCGACAGCGGGCCGGATGCCGCCCTGGCTCTGGTGCGCACCGTCCTGGAACGCCTCCGGTCGCTGGAGCTGTTCGTGCGCCAGCGCGAGAAGCTGGCCGGTTTGGGGACGCTGGCGGCTGGCCTGGCGCACGAGCTCAACAACCCGGCGGCCGCCATCCGCCGCTCTGTCAGCTCTCTGGCGGCCGCGATCGAGGAGCGGGACAAGCTGCATCCACCTCACGACCTGATGGGCATCCAGCCGCACTCCGACCAGGCACCGACCGATGCCCTCGGCCGTGCCGACGCCGTGGACGAGCTGCTGGAGCTGGTCGGCGACTCGGAGGCGGCCGCCGCGCTGGTGGACGCCGGATGGAGCGCGGACGAGCTGCGCAAGGCCTTCGCCGGCATGGACCCCGAGACGGCCCGCGACAGCGCCGCATGGCTGGCGGCATCGGCCAACATCGAAGCCCTGCTGCGCGAAGTGGCGATGGCGGGGGATCGGATCAGCGAGATCGTGGGCGCCGTGAAGAGCTACACCTACCTCGACCAGGCACCCGTGCAGCGGATCGACGTGCGGAAGGGCCTGGACGACACGCTGGTCATCCTGCGCTCCAAGCTGCGCATGATCGACGTGACGCGCTACTACGCGAAGGACCTGCCGGAGATCGACGCCTACGGGTCCGAGCTGAACCAGGTGTGGACCAACCTGGTCGATAACGCAGCGGACGCGATGGACGGCCGCGGCGCAATCGACATCCACGCCGACCCCACCGACGATGGCGGTGTCCAGGTCCGCATCTGCGACACGGGTCCCGGCATTCCGGAGGACGTGCAGCCGCGCCTGTTCGAGCCCTTCTTCACGACCAAGGCGCCCGGCGTCGGCACGGGACTTGGGCTGCACATCACGCACTCGGTCGTCTCTCGCCACGGCGGCCGGATCGAGGTCGATTCGGAGGGCAAGGGGACGTGCTTCACGGTCACGCTCCCGC
>DASSCW010000163.1:0-9498 GCA_035697465.1 Candidatus Limnocylindria bacterium
TCAACTTCGGCGTCGAACCCGCCCGAGGCCGAGGCTCCAACAGCCCAGGCTTCCCGCAGCTCAGCAATCTGGATGTCGTAGGCCGCATCGTCTCTGTTGGTGACGTAGATGCGGACCGGACCTGACCGTCCGTATAGCGAGCATCCGATGGCCGGGGCAAGGATTGCCACCGCTAGGAGCAGCTGGATCCGCCTCACACAAGGACGATACTCCGCCCACAGGCCGGCTGGCGTCGCCGGCCTTACCTATCGCCGCTTCGAGACTCTCAGGCGTCGCTGAGGCGCCACCGCTGGAATGCCCCGTCGTTCGGTCGCATGGTGTAGACGCGACCCTCCCCGTTGCTGTCGAGCGCCTTCTGAGTCGAGTAGTTGATCAGGGTCTGGGCACCGTCAGGCTCGACCGTGGCGAGCCACTTCTGGTAGCCCCCGTCATTCGACCCCAGGCCATACACCTTGCCGTCGACGTTGCTGTCCAGCATCGCGTTGTGCTGGATGTTCCGCAGCCGGACCGTCCCGTAGTCCGATTGCTCGACGATCCATTTCTGCTGCTCGGCGCCGACCAGCTGTCCAGCGGCGATGAACAGCCTCCCGAAGGACGAGAACATGGTTAGGACGTGGCCCGTCGCCTTGTTGGTGAGGTACACCCGCTGCTCTGTCGGCGTCGGAGTCGGCTGCATGTGATGGCCGGAGCTGATGGCATCCGACAGGCTCCCGCCAGACTGCTGTTGCTGGCCTGCCTCGATGACATCCAACACACTCTCCAAAGGCAGGCCGCCAACGATGATCTCGAGCTCGGGGTAGTCACCGCGATTCGCGACGAGGTCCGCCACGATTTGCGGGTCGATGCCTCCGCCCACAACTGCCAGATCATCGGACAGGACGCCCGGCGGGAGCTGGACCACCGGCCCGCCACCGGGGGGTTGGAAAATGGTCAGGGGCTCGTCGTCGTCGTCGTCATGCGAGGTCATGGCCTCAGGCCCTCTAGGTCATAAGGTGGGCATCAGACCCAGGGATAGTAACGGCCATGTAAGCGGCTGATAAGCCCTTGGAAAATAGGATCCACTGGAGCCGGCTCTCCGTGGCACTGTGGCCATCCTCGGATGGCGAGCGGCTGGCGTCGCCGGCCGTCAGAACGGCTTCAGGACCATGTCGGCGATGATCGCCACAAAGAGGACCACATTCATGCCCACAAAGACGGTCAACGGTGCCGTGGCCATCTGGCGTTCGACCTCCTCCGCCGACCGTCGCCCATCGTCTGCCTCGACCGCGTCCACGACGACTTGTCGGATCTTCCGTTTCGGCGGGGAGGCATTGACGAGGATCAGCAGCGCGATCAGGACATAGGCCGCGATAAGCCAGCCGGCGAGGAAGTCAAGGCCGCCTGTGGCCGCGGTGAGCAGGCCAAATCCGATCCCAGCTGCCAGGAAGGCGAGCCCGATGTTCGTGGGGCTCGCACGACGAGCCATGCGGAAGATCGTGGCCACGCCATGCACGTCCCGCCGCCAGATGGGGAGCGCGATCGCCAAGTCGAACCCGACGAGAATCGTCACCGCGGCGAACATCGACAGGATGTGCAGCAACTTGAAGATGAGCATGATCGCGGTGTCCCTCCGCTGGTCTGGGCGCACCGCTGCGCTCGGGTGCGCGGCTGTAGCGGGAGCCTACGCCTGGTTTCCGGCGGTGACTAGACTCTCGCCATGGCACCCCTGGGCGCTCTCTCGCAAGCCTGGGTCAGCGCTGAAGCGTCCCTCCCGCTCGGCTGGCGGATTCGTGGCCTGTGGCGCTTCGGAGAAGGTCCAGGAATCGTCCGCTCCGGGCTGCTGGTCCTGCTTCTGGTACTGCTGCTTGGGAGTGCAGGAGGCTGCGCCTTCGGGGGATGTCCAGGCGCCCTGCTGCAGGGCGTATTGATCGAGCGCGACGGTGACCTCGTGGTCGCACACGTAGATGGCGATCTCGTAACAGTCGACTGGTCAGCGTCCGGTCACTCGGTGCGGGACGATGATGATGAGCTAGTGGTGACCGACTGGCTCGGCATCGTGAAGGCCCGCGAAGGGGATTTCGTGAGCCTTGGTGGCAGCGGAGGAGGGGAAGCCGGCTGGCTGATCTGCGGGATGTTCGAGGTAGGCGATTCACGAGCGAGCTGACGGTCGGGCGGTGCAGGGGCCGGGGCTCCGTGGCAGCGCGGCCATCCTCCGGGATGGCGAGCGGCTGGCGTCGCCGGCCTTTGCGCTGTCAATGTCAGAATCCGAGAGGCGTGAAACGCACGTGCATTGGCCTGTTAATGCTTTGCCTGTCGGTGGGCGTGTCGTGTGGTGCCCCTCAGCACACCCCGAGCGCGACAGCAGCAGTCTCACCAACATTCACCCCTGATGGCCCCGTTGGGGATTTGTGGGCGTCCGAGGACATCGATCCAGCGCCCGGCCGAACTGTGACAAGCGCTATCGCCCAGACGATCACGGTACCCGAGGACACTGTCACCGCCGCCGTCTTTCTGCTGACCCATCCGGCAGGGAACGGTGCCGAGGTTTGGGTGTTTAGAGCCGAGGGCGTCGCAAGCGGCGACGCCGTGACGGCGTGGGCCAGGACTGAGAGCTTATGCGGAGGGCCGGTCACGGCGGGCTCGCTGGCTCAGCTCCCTGCTGTCATCGCCCATCGCGAGTTCCTCGATCAGTGCGAACCCCGGTACCTCGTCCAGCTCGATGCCGACACCGTGGCGGCCATAATCGACGACGGCGGCTACTCGGGCAATATGAACCCGTCGCGGGTGCCGTATCGACCGCTCAGCGACATTGCGTGGATAGTGCAGTGGTTGCAGCAGAAGCTGATGACGGTCCAGCTTCAGCCGGGCGTTGAGGGACAGCGATAGACTCGTCCGATGGCACCGCAAGGGCCTCTCTCGCAAGCCTGGGTCAGCGCTGAGGCGCGGCGCCGCAGTTCGGCGTGCGCCCGCCGTCTGGCACTCGCATGTGTGCCTCTGGTGGTCAGCGCCTGTGCGACCGTGGGGCAGCCATCAACGGGAGCATCCACAGCCGCAACCGTGTCTCCCAGCCTGCAGGCGAGTGAGCCTGCTTCACAAGCGCCGAGCACCGACTTGAGCCTGGCTATGGTTTACGTGAATGAGGCCCAAGGCTGGTCAATCGGGGTGCCGACCGGCTGGAGTGTGGTTGCCCAGAACGCCACTGGCGCCGCGCTGAGTGGGGGAGAAGCCTTCGCCGAGATCCTGCTAGCGTCTGCCACCGGGTTAACGCTGGAGCAGCGCGAAGCGCAGCGGGTGACTGAGATCAGCACCTGGCCGGGAGTGGACGAGATCGAATCAGACATCGTGTCGTTGCCCGCCGGCGAGGCCATTAGGCTGATCTTCGAGACGGGGGTCGCTCCCGATCCTCCAGCCCGGTTCATCTTCTACGTGTTCGAGGAGGGCGACACGCAGTTCGTGATGTCGGTCAGAGGCCCGAAGGACATCGACGACCTGCCGGCGGTTGCCGAAGGCCTGGCCGAGTCGTTCGCAGTCCTTGACTGATGGCACCGCTGGGCGCTCTCTCGCAAGCCTGGGTGTCCGCTGAGGCGTCGCTGCCACTCGGCTGGCAGATTCGCGGCCTGTGGCGATTCGACGACCTGTGGGTCGCGCTCTCCGAAGGCCCTGCCTTCGATGACTACCTGAGCGGTTGCGGGCAGTACGCCGATCAGGCGCTAAGGCGGATGGCGGACCGGCTGCGCGAGCGGCGCGGTGTGGCGAGCGGGTAAAGCAAACACCGTGCACCCCGTCTGGATTCTGGTCCTGATTCTTGCGGTCGCTGGCTCGGTCATCAGTCTGGCTCGCATTAACGCCGTTCTGGAGCGCCATGGGTACCGTCTTCCTCAAACCAGAAACGAGCCAATGCCGGGAGGGTGGGAGTTCACGGTCTGGGTCTCGGCCTTCGCCCTCTGCGGATTCGTCATATTCGCCATCCTCATCACCCGCCGCTAACGCTTTCCGTCGCTTTAGAATCCAAGGCATCGCTGGCCCACCGCCTCCACTGCGCGACGATCGATTGGACCTGGTAACTCTCTCCGCGATGGCCCGGACGTTCGATCAGATCAGCAGGGAGGACGGTGGCCAGCTCTGGCCAGCAACCGACTTCGTGCGCTGGCTGGCCGACGAGTGGCGGGCATCGCGGCCTGAGCCTGTGGAGCGGGAAGCGGCGTAGCCCAATCTGTAGCCCTTAGCCGGCGGATTCCAGGGCTACGCATGGACGCGATGGGACAATCTGCACGCTCATTGGAAGGGTCCGAGCGTGCTTGCGCCGAAATGGGGTTCAGGAGGTCGAAGGTTCGAATCCTTTCGCCCCGACCACTCAACTGAGCACGAATCGGCCCCCCTTGGCAGCGTGGCCATCCTCCGATGGCGAGCGGCTGGCGTCGCCGGCCATCTCCGTCAGCCGATGGTGATATCGACGAAGGGCCGGACCTCGATGGGCATTCCTACCGCCTCGCTCGCCTTCGAAGCCCAGCCTATGGCCGCGTCCAGGTCGGGCGCTTCGATGATGTAGAAGCCGGCGATCTGCTCCTTCGCCTCGACGAAGGGACCATCGGTCGTGCGGATCCTTCCCTTGTGCGACTTGACGACGGTGGCGTTGTCCGCCGCGTGCAGTCGTCCGCTGACGACCCAGGCGCCGGCTGCTTTCATCTCGGCATCCAGCGCGGCGATCTGAGCTGAAGAGCGCTGTATATCCTCGTCCGTCATCTGCGGGCGCGGTGCTTCGCTCGTGTGGACGGAGAGCAGGTAGTTGGTCACTGGATAGGTCCTCGGTGTCTAGCGAGCGTCTCCCGCCGTCACTCTGCCAACGAATGGAGCTGGGCAGACTCGACATTTTCGGCCAATTCGGATGGCGAGCGGCCGGCGCCCGGGGGCCATGGTCTACGCGAGAGAGAATTCCCGCTCGCACCACGCGAGGGCGACTTCCAGCTGACGACGCTGCTGGTCGCGCACTGTGGGCGCAGTTGCCGGCGGTGGTAGTCCGACAACTGCGGCCCAGAAGCCAGCAAGGAAGGCGGCGTACTCGCCAGCATCAGGAAGGAGCTCCCAGGGCTGCGGTCCACCCTCGAAAGCAAGGCTGGGAAGCCAGGCAGCGATGTCGAATTCCGCTCGTCCGATTGAGCACCAGTTCCAGTCGACGAGGATCGCGGTGCCATCGCGGAAACACACGTTGTCGCTTCGGACATCCAGATGCAGGAGGTCGTCGCCGTCGACCTGAGCGGCGTCTGCGGCAGCCCGGAGGATCGGCAGCGCCCGATCCAGCCACTCACGAGAACGCATGCCGCTTGACAAGAACGGCCCCGGATCGGCACGCACCGCTTCCCAACCTGGGAATCCGGCGAGGATTTCGCGCACTGGCGGAGTATTCGGCGGTGGCGGTGAGGCCGCGATGGCGGCCAGGGCCGCTCGGACCGCCGCTACATGCGGTGCCTCCCAATGCACCTCCCAATCGGCATCACTGAGATCCTCGATGATCAGTAGCGGCTCCACGGGATCGTCTTCGAATACGAGCAGCTTGGCAATGAACGAGCCGCGAAGATGGGCGTAGACCTCCGCTTCGCGGCGTAGCCAACGAGCGGTGTGCGGAGCGTTGGCTGCCTTGATGAAGACCCTGCGCCCGTCGTCGAGATCGACGGTAAATCGATCGTTCCCGCCCGGCACCGCTTCGTCTGGTTGCCAGGACGCCGATCGTCGTTGCCAGCTCGTCGGGCGAGCTCCGAGGAGCCGGGCGACGCGCTCCCCGAGATTCATGCGCAGAGGCTAGCTGACAGCACAGGAATCGCGGATGGCGAACGGCTGGCGTCGCCGGCCTACACTCCATGGATGGCGGCCGATCGCCCCAGCGCCTGGCGATCCGACACGGGTCAGGTCCGCGTCCCGCGGCCGATAGTTGTCGCCGTTCTCTCGTGGCTGGCGATGATTGGCGTCGATCTGTTCCTTCACGCCGGCGTGTTGGCGCCACTCTACGACTGGGGTAGCCCCTTCCTGCTGCGGCCTGAGGAAGCCTTTCTCCGCATCCCCGTCGGCTATTCCGCCTTCCTCCTTCTGGCCGTCGCTCTCGTGTGGCTCCTCCCCCGGCTCGGCGTCCGGCGTGCCAGTGAGGGCGCCGTGTACGCGGCTGGCACCTCCGCCGTCGTATGGGGGGCGATGGTGCTCGGGCTGTGGTCGATCGCAACCGCAGATCCCGCTCTGCTTGCCGCCTGGTGGGTGGGACAGACCGCCGAATTGGCGCTCGGTGGCTACATCGTCGGGGCTGCCCTGGCTGGAGCTCGCGTGCGCGCACTCGCCGTACTGGCCGTCGTCGTGCTGGCCGTCGGGGCCACCTCGGCGGTGGTCCTCCAGTCCATCGGATACGTGGAAAGTGTCCCGGCAACGATCGACTGAGCCCGCTCGGAGCTCTCTGACACACCTGGGTCAGCGCCGAGGCATCGCTGCCGCTCGGATGGCAGATCCGCCAGCGGGCCGGCGCTGCGTGGCAGCGTGGTCGGCGACGTATGCCGTAGCGCGTGGTTGAGACGGCACAAGGGCTCCCCAGCCGCTCGCATCGGGCGGCAAGCGACTCAGCTTGCCGCCTGCTGTGGCTCCCTTGCGAGGCGGGTTACAGTTTCCTGGTGAGCCCGACGTCTCCCGACGCCCCCGCGCAGCGCCCAGTCCGCGTCCTGGTGGTCGATGACGACCGGGACGTGGGTGACGTCGTGACCGCCATCCTCGCTGACGAGGGGTATGAGGTCACCACGCTCGACCGCATCTCCGACGAAACGGTCAGGGCCGCGATCGGCCGTCTGGAGCCCGACTGCATCCTGCTCGACGGCGTGGACGCCACCGAGTACGCCGCAGCGTGGGCCACGGCCGCCGATGTGCGGCACCGACCCCGACCGATCCCAACGGTCATGTTCACCGCGCACTCTCGCGATGCGGCAGAGGCACTGGAAGCCACCAGCGCACGCGCAACCGAGGCGGGGTTCGCGGCCGTCCTGCGCAAGCCGTTTCACCTCGACGAGCTCCTTGCAACCATCGAGCGCGCGGTGGCCGGCGGAGAGAGGTTTGACTACTCAAAGGGCGCCGAGCGAGATCGCACGGAAAAGCTCGTGGCCGCGCTCACAGCATCCGGCGCACAGGACATACGCCCCAGCGCCAGGCGCGAGTGGGCCAACTTCCGAAGTCCGGCCGGCCATCAAACCCAGCTCTACTGGTCGCAATCGCTCGGGGCGTACCTGGTGGCGCGCTACAGCGCAGCCCGCCAGAGGCTCGAAGTGATCGGGCACTACTTCAGCCTCGAGGACGCCATCCACGCGGCAACCGCTACCTCTAGGAGCACGACGTAAGCCGCGAATATCCTTTGGCGTGGATTGGAGCGAACCGCAGTGGCGGCGAGAAGTACAAGCATGGATCAAGGATCGCCTCGCCGAGCTTGGTGAGCGCATCACTGGGCCGATCGAACAGCAGCACCGCGTCTGGTGGTCGACCGTGCTTCGAATTCCTACCGACGCGGGCGACGTCTGGTTCAAGGCGGTTCAGCCCGATGGCGCCTTCGAGATGGGCCTGACCCCGTTCCTCGCTCGCCTGCGACCCGCGCGAACGGCCGAGGTCATCGCCACCGATCCCGATCGAGGCTGGATGCTCAGCCGCGACGCCGGTGCCCGTCTGCGCGAGTTCGGCGATGGGCGCACGCCGCTGGAGCACTTTGGCGAACTGCTTCCGCGATACGCAGAGCTGCAGATCGCCGTTGGCGGGCACCGCGACGAGCTGGCTGCCCTCGGCGTCCCGGATCGGACGCTGGACTCCGTCCGCGCCGACCTGCGCCAGGCGGCCGAGGAACCTGAAACGCTACTGCTGGGCCAGGAGGTGGGTCTCTCGACAAAGGACCACCGCGCGCTGGTCGACGGTCTCGACGAGTTCGACGGCATCTGTGAGCGGCTGGCCGGCTTTGGGCTCCCGGACTCGATCCAGCACGACGACTTCCATGACGGGAACGTCTTCGTCCGCGACGGGGAGTACGTCTTTTTCGATTGGGGCGACGCCTGCATCTCCCACCCGTTCCATACGCTGGTGGTGACCCTGCGCAGCCTGACCTACGGGCAGAAGCTCGATCCCGGCAGCAAGGAGATCCTGGGGCTGCGGGATGCCTACCTGGAGCCGTGGACCGCGATTGCCCCGCGCGCCGACGTTGTCGCCGCGGCCGACCTGGCCAGGCGCACCGGGGTCATCGGTCGTGCGATGGCCTGGCGACGCTTCGCGTTGGCGATGCCGCCCGAGGTTCGCGCCGAGAACATCGACTCGGTCGCCTACGGGATCCGCCTTTACCTGGCCGATGGACCATGGGGCAGCTGGGACGACGGCACCTTCTGATCCGTCTCGCTGCTAGCCTGCACTCGTGCAGCCGCGCAGCCCCGATCCCGTCACCGAGGCGAAGGCTTACCAGGACCTCCTGGTCGGCCTGGTGGGGCCCGATGATCCTGCCGAGATCCAGGCGGCCGCCCCGCGGCTCGTTCGCGAGCTCGTGGCGGAAACCGGACCCGACCTGGAGCGTCGGCCCGAGGAAGGGGAGTGGTCCGTCCTGGAGTGCATCGCGCACATGCTCGATGCCGAGATGGTCGTCTCCGGCCGCTACCGCTGGATCCTGGCGCACGATGAGCCCGAGATCGTCGGCTACGACCAGGATCTATGGGTGGATCGGCTCCATCAGCCGGTCGAGTCCTTCGACGAGCTGATCGCCCTGTTCGAGGCGCTGCGCGCCGCCAATCTCAGCCTTTGGGCGCGAACCCCAGCCGCCGACCGCGATCGGATCGGGCTGCACCGCGAGCGAGGGCCGGAGAGCTACGGCCTCACCTTCACCCTGACCGCGGGTCACGATCGCTTCCACCTGGACCAGGCGCGGCGCGCGCTCGCCCAGCTGCGAGCCTGACTCGCCGCGCGCCGGCGACCGGGAGACGGTGCGGCTAGAGGTTCGGGTGCGTGAGGTATCCAAGCACGAAGGAAATCAACCCCATGGCGGTGGCCACCAGGGCCATCCGGGCGGTGAAGACTCGGCGCGAGGACGAACGAAAGATCACGAGAACATTCCATCCTTTGGGAGCTTTCTGTGACCACCCTAGGAGGTAAGTACCCCCTTGCCTAGGACCTCTGGGCTACCCGGAGTGTGGTTCGGGGGAGTCTGGTCCGCGCGGGGGCGCGAATGCCGTTGCAGCACGGCAACGAAGGCCCACCGCGGCGTTGAACGCCTAACATCCCGGGCGTGACGCCCGAGCTGCCGAGCCAGCCGCCGTACACCCTGCGCGCACGGCTGCTGACACCGATCGGCGAGTCAGACATGTCCTGGCTGGACGACGCGGCCATCAGCGTCGATGCGGATGGTCGCCTGGCGGAGATCGGCCCGAGCCCCTGGGGCAGCGAAACGCCTGTTAACGTCAGTGACGTTCGTCCGTGGGTGATCCTGCCCGGCCTCGTCGACCTGCACGCGCACCTGCCGCAGCTGCCGAACGC
>DASSCW010000164.1:0-2677 GCA_035697465.1 Candidatus Limnocylindria bacterium
GCGATCTCGATCGCCTGAAGTCGGTCGTGGAGGGCGAGTTCGTCGAACGGGAACCGCATGGTCGTATGCGCTTCACCGGCAGGCGAGCGAAGGACTGCGACGCGGTAGTCTCGTCCGCCGTCTGACGTGATGTCGAGCTCGAAATCCAGATCGCCCATTTGCCCGGCGCCCCTCGACGAGTCACGATAGCACCACCCCTGCTGTCAAGGGACAAGAAGAGATCGTCGCCCAGAAAGGCCGCATATTGGCGTGCGCAGGGCGGTGATCCCGAAGTGAACGACGCAAGCTCGGGCACGCTTCACGTTGAGACGGAGTCAGCAGGTGCCGGCCTCCACTAGCTGCGTCTTGAAGCACCGCCGTCGACGACGCGCGACCGGCCCCACTGGAAACCCGACGCTATGAGTGCATCGTGGTTTGCGGACGGGACGAAGACCCTATGCCCCCGTGATGACGCACCGTAATGTCGTCGGTCGCGATAGGCCCTAGATTCGCCCAAGGCACTCGCAGCGGAGGGGCCCTCTCCGGGAGGGTGCAGGTTCTACGCGCGAGCCATCCTTCGGGTGGGGCCTCCCTGACGCCGCCGCGTCTTGCGACTACTCCAGGCGGCATCCTCGAGTCCGTGGATCCGTTCCGCTCTGATGCCAGGTCCATCTCGAACGGGCCACGGCCAGGAGGAACAGAGATGACGATCGCTAGTCCCGAGCCGAGGGCGTCCGTAGATGCCGCGATCCGGCCATTCCGAGTCGACGTGCCCCAGTCGAGGATCGACGACCTCGGACGCCGCCTCGAGATGACGAACTGGCCGGAGAAGGAGACGGTGACTGATCAGTCCCAGGGCGTGCCGCTCGCGATGATCCAGCGACTCGTGCGCCATTGGATGACGGACTACGACTGGCGACGGGTGGAGGCGCGGCTGAACGGCCTGCCGCAGTTCATCACCGAGATAGACGGACTGGACATCCATTTCATCCACGTCCGTTCAGGACACGAGGGCGCGTTGCCGCTCATCGTGAATCACGGCTGGCCCGGATCAATCATCGAGCAACTCAAGATCATCGATCGACTGACGGACCCCACCGCCCATGGCGGCAGCGCCGGCGACGCCTTCGATGTCGTCATCCCGTCGATGCCGGGGTACGGATTCTCCGCGAAGCCGACGAGCGTCGGGTGGGGTCCGGAGCGCATCGGCCAAGCGTGGAACGCCTTGATGCAGCGCCTCGGGTACACCCGCTATGTGGCCCAGGGCGGCGACTGGGGCGCTTTCGTCGTCGACCAGATGGGCCTGCAGGCACCGACAGGACTGCTCGCCATCCACACGAACATGCCGGCCACCGTACCCACAGCCATCAACGACGCTCTCGGTCGCGGGGATCCGGCGCCGGACGGTCTCTCGTCGGACGAAAAGCGTGCCTGCGACCAGCTGGTCCGCACCTTTAAACAGGTGGACTACGCGAGGATGATGGCGGCTCGCCCGCAGACGCTGTACGGCATCGCCGATTCGCCCGTCGGCCTTGCCGCCTGGCTCCTCGACCACAACGACGCTGACGGCCAGCCCGCCGCGGCAGTCGTGGCCGCCCTGGACCGCACCACGAGTGCCGCGGGCGAACTGACTCGTGACGAGATCCTCGACAACATCACGCTCTATTGGCTGACAGACACCGGCGTCTCGGCGTCTCGCCTCTATTGGGAATACAAGGGCGGCTTCTTCAACGCGAAGGGTGTGGCTATCCCGGTCGCCATCACCGTTTTTCCGGGCGAGCAATACCAGGCTCCGCGCAGCTGGGCGGAACGCGCCTATCCCAACCTCATCTACTTCAACGAAGTCGACAAGGGCGGCCACTTCGCCGCTTGGGAGCAACCGCAATTGTTTAGTCAGGAGATCCGCGCCGCGTTCCGCCCGGTTCGATGATGTGTGGAACTGGCTGCGCGCTCACCACTTGGCCCGCAAACGCGAGCGCGCAGCACAGCTGCTAACGACGTACAACCGGGTTCTGGCGTACGTACAGGAGGAGCGCCATGACGACCATGGTCGAGACCGAGATCCGTCCATTCCGTGTGGAGGTCGAACAGGAACAGATCGACGACTTGCGTCGGCGCATCGCGGCGACGCGCTGGCCCACCTCGGAGCTGGTCACCGATCGATCACAGGGCGTCCAGCTGGCTGCCATGCAGGAGCTCGCCCGCTACTGGGCAACGAACTACGACTGGCGCAAGGCCGAAGCGAAGCTCAACGCGCTGCCGCAGTTCACGACGGAGATCGACGGCGTCGACATCCACTTCATCCACGTCAAGTCGCGGCATGAGAACGCGTTGCCGTTGATTATGACCCACGGCTGGCCCGGCTCGGTCATCGAGCTGCTCGAAACCATCGGTCCGCTGACCGACCCGACGGCGCACGGCGGGCAAGCGAAGGACGCGTTCCACCTGGTGCTGCCGTCGCTGCCTGGCTACGGCTTCTCGGGCCAGCCGGCCGAGCTCGGTTGGGACGCCGGCCGCACCGCACGCGCGTGGGCGGAGCTGATGGGCCGCCTCGGCTACACGCGCTACGTCGCGCAGGGCGGCGACGTGGGTGCCCTCGTCACGGACCTGATGGGCCGCCAGGCGGTCGAGGGTCTGGTCGGCTACCACCTGAACCTGCTCACGGCGGTGCTCGCGATCGGCGATCATCTGCCCAAGG
>DASSCW010000165.1:0-5692 GCA_035697465.1 Candidatus Limnocylindria bacterium
CGGCTTCGGCGCCGAGGTGGCAGCCACCATCGCCCAGGACTCGTTCGAGCACCTGGACGCTCCGGTGATGCGCCTGGCCGGCCCCGAGGTCCCGGGCGTGCCCTTCCACCATGACCTGGAGGAATGGTTCATGCTCGGCCCCCAGAAGATCGTCGACGCGGCCCGAACGCTGGCTGCCTATTGAGCCGATGGATCCCGTCAGCCTCCTCGCAACCCAGCTGGAGGAGGGCTATCGCATGATCCGTGACAGGGTCGAGGAACTTGGCGACGATGAGTTCTGGTGGGAGCCTGCGCCGGACTCATGGACGATCCGGCAGAGGCCGGACGGCCGATGGGCGGCGGATTACGCGGTACCCGATCCGATCCCGGCACCGATGACCACTATCGGATGGCGGCTCGTGCACGTCGCCGAGTGCAAGGTGATGTATCACGAGTATGCGTTCGGAGCAGCGAAGCTGACATGGCCCGATATCGATTCGGCCCACTCTTCCGATGCTGCCGTTGCGCAGCTGGAGGAAGGGCAGCACAAGCTCGTGACCACCCTGCAAGCCCTCCAGCCCCACGATCTCGAGAGGCAGGTCATGACGAACTGGGGAGAAGAGTGGCCCGCCTGGAAGATCTTCTGGACAATGATCCATCACGACATCCATCACGGCGCCGAGATCGGCGCCCTGCGCGACCTATACCGAGTGACGCATGATGTCGCTCCCGCGAGCGACGCCAACAGGAACCAAGGAGCCAGCGAATGACCACGATCAAGATGCCGCAGCTCGGTGAATCGGTCACCGAGGGAACGATCGAGCGCTGGCTGGTCAAGGAAGGCGACACCGTCCAGCAATATGACCCGCTGTTCGAGGTCGTTACCGACAAGGTCAACGCCGAGGTGCCGGCCGAGGTCGCCGGCACGATTACCAAGATCATGGTGCCGGATGGCGAGACGGTGAAGGTCGGCACCCCGCTGGCCGAGATCTCCGGCGACGGCGAGGGCGCCGCGCCGGAGGAGACCGCGCCAAGCGAGGCAGAAGCGCCACCGCCCCCAGAAGAGGCACCGGCAGCAGAGGCACCGGCAGCGGAGGCACCGCCGCCTGCAGTCGAAGAGCCTCCCGCCGAGGCTCCGGCCCAGGAGGCCGGAGCGCCGCCACCCGCAGCAGAGGCTCCCTCCGCCGAGGCGCCAGTAGCTGCTCAGCCCGAGACGCAACCGGCGCAGGGCGGCGGCGCAGACGGAACCGCGCGCATGACGCCCGCAGTGCGCCGACTGGTCCGCGAGCACAACATCGACATCGCCCAGCTCAAAGGATCCGGCGCTGGCGGCCGCGTGACGCGGGACGACGTGCTCGCCTTCATCGAAAAGGGAGCGGGTGCAGCCGCCCCGCCTGCCGCAGCGACTCCCGCCGCTGAGGCTCCCGCCGCACCTCAGCCTTCGGCGCCTGCTCCGGCGGCATCGGCTCCGGCGGCAGCGCCTGCTCCGGCGTTCGCCGCTCCTGCAGCGGTTCCTGCTCCGACGGGCGGCGACGTCGAGGTGCCGCTGACGCAGATGCGCAAGGGCATCGCGGCCAAGATGACCCGTGTCAAGCAGACGGTCCCCCACGCCTACACCGTGGTGGAAGTAGACATGCACAACGTCGTGCGCTGGCGAGAGGCGAACAACAGCTCCTACAAGGCGCGAGAGGGCATCGGCCTCAGCTACGTGGCGGCCGTGGTCAAGGCAGTCACCGAGACGTTGCGGCAGCACCCGACCCTGAACAGCCAGTTCGCCGAGGACCGGGTGATCCTGAAGCAGGCGATGAACATCGGCATCGCGGTGGCCGTCGACAACGGATTGTTAGTGCCGGTCATCCACGACGCCGACCAGCTCTCGATCAGCGGCGTCAACCATCGGATCCAGGACCTGGCGGCCCGGGCTCGCACCAACAAGCTGAAGCTCGATGAGATCCAGGGCGGCACGTTCACGGTGAACAACACCGGCTGGTTCGGATCGGTGTCGTCCATGCCGATCATCAACGCCCCAGAGGTCGCGATCCTGTCCATGGAGGCAATCGTCAAGCGCCCGGTGGTGGCCACCATCGAGGGCGAGGATGTGATCGTCGTCCGCCCGATGATGAACATGACCTGCTCGTTCGACCACCGCGTCCTTGACGGAGCGCAGGTCGGCACCTTCCTGGCCGATGTACGCAAGCGGCTGGAGGCCTGGGACCCGGCCACACCGATCGGCTGACGGCCCGCGCTCGGGGCCAGGCGTCTCATCAGCCGGCCGCGTGCTTTTCGCGGTAGGCGCGCATCAGGCGCTCACGGTCCGGCTCGGGCAGGTACTTCGTCGCCTCGCGCATGGTCACGCCAGATGCTCGGTGGGTCCTGGGGCCCAGCCACTCCGTCACCTCGGACGGGCGGCGCTTTCCGACCTCGCGCAGGACCCAGCCGATGGCCTTTCGGATGAAGAACTCCTTCTCGTCGAGCATGGCGTCCGAGTAGGCAAGGAACCGATCCATCGGCGCCCCGTGCCGCAGCGGCCGTAGCCAGGCGAGGAGGGCGCTCCGTCGGATCCAGAAGTCGGGATCCGCCGCCCAGCGGTCGAGCACCGCGCTCGTTCGCGGCTCGTCCGCTGCCAGGATCGGCCCAACCACGTCGACCGCCATGCCGTCCACCAGCGCCCAGGTGCGCGACTCGCGCAGCAGTCGCTCGAGGAGTGGCAGGTCGTCGACCCCCAGCACCCCGCTGCGGAGCTCGAGCACGATGGTCGCCGCCATGCGCCGCTCGAATAGCCGCGCGGCCCAAAGCGCCTCGACCAACGCGACGACGCCGTCGCGGTCGAGGGCCGGCAGGTCTGCGACCGCCTTGACCGCGGCGTGGATCTGCCAGACCGTGGCTCCGAGGAAGTCCAGGTCGCTCTTCAGGTAGCGCTTTTCCTGGGCCGCACGCTCCTGCGTCCCGACGGCGGCGAGGGCGACTTCGATGGCGTCCGCGCGTGCAGCAGCTGTCTTCGAGGTCACGGCCGAACACTCTATCGCCGTTTCGCATCGCGGCTTGGATCGCGCATACTGGTGGGGAGTATCCGATGCTGATGGAGGATGGCGTGGATCACGCCGCGCACCCGGCTCCCGAACACCACGACCACGAACACCACCACGACCCGCACTCGATGGACCATGCCGAGCACGGCGACCACGGGCACGACGCGCACGCGGGCCACGACGCGCACGCGGGCCACGATCCCGACGCCTTCCGGCGCCAGTTCTGGATCGTCCTTGCGCTGACAATCCCGGTCGTCTTCTGGAGCGCCGAGGTGCAGGAGTGGCTCGGGTATCGGGCCCCCTCCTTCCCCGGCTCGGAGTGGATCCCTGCCGTCCTCGGGACGATCGTCTTCGTCTACGGCGGCCTTGTCTTCCTGCAGGGCGCCCGTAGCGAGCTGGCTGCTCGCCTGCCGGGGATGATGACGCTCATCTCGCTGGCGATCGTGGTCGCCTTCGTCGCTTCGTGGGCCGCCACGCTGGGCCTGTTCGAGGTCGATGTCTGGTGGGAGCTCTCCACGCTCATCACGGTCATGAGCCTTGGCCACTGGATCGAGATGCGCTCGATCATGCAGGCGCAGGGCGCGCTATCGGATCTCGCCAGGCTCCTGCCCGATAGCGCGGAGCGCGTGACGGCCGATGGCATTGAGACCGTGCCCGTCGGCGCGCTGCACCCAGGCGATGTCGTGCTGGTGAGGCCCGGAACGCGCATTCCGGCCGATGGTGTCGTCGCGGACGGCAGCGCGGACGTCGACGAGTCGATGATCACCGGCGAGTCCCTCCCCATCACCAGGGAACCTGGCGACCCGGTCGTCGCCGGGACGGTGGCTGCCGGCGGCAGCCTGCGGATCACGGTGACGGCCGTCGGTGAGCAGACGGCGCTGTCCGGGATCATGCGGCTGGTGGCGGAGGCACAGGCCTCGCAGTCGCGCGCCCAGGTGCTCGCAGACCGCGCGGCCGCGCTCCTCTTCTTTGTGGCCCTGGGTGCGGGCATCGTGACGCTCGCCGTGTGGATGGCGCTGGGCCAGCCGGAAGAGGCGCTGATCCGGACCGCCACCGTGCTGGTCATCGCGTGCCCGCACGCGCTCGGCCTGGCCATTCCGCTGGTCATCGCCATCTCCACGACAATCGGTGCTCGCAACGGACTGCTGGTCAAGGACCGCCTGGCGCTGGAACGGGCGAAGGACATCCAGGTCGTCATCTTCGACAAGACCGGCACGCTGACCCGCGGCGAGCCGGTGTTGGTGGGTGCCGCGGCCGCACCCGGCACGGATGAGGCAGAGCTCCTGGCGGTGACCGCCGCGGTCGAGGCCGACTCGGAGCATCCGCTCGCGCGTGCCGTGGTCCGCGCCGCGGCCGAGCGCGGCATCGCGCCGCGCCAGGCAACTGGCTTCGAGGCGCTGGCCGGCCGAGGCGCCGCCGCGACCCTCGACGGCGGCCGGGTCACGGTTGGGGGCCCGAGGCTGCTTGCGGAGATGAGTGTCGAGGTGCCCGCCACCCTCGCATCCACCGTCGACGAGTGGGCGGCGCTGGGACGCACCGTGCTGTTCACGGTCGTCGGCGATCGCCTGCTCGGCGCGGTCACGCTCGAGGACGAGGTCAGGCCCGAATCGATCGAAGCGGTGACACGGCTTCACGAGATGGGCCTGCGCGTGGCAATGATCACCGGTGATGCGGAGGCAGTCGCCGCTTCCGTCGCGCGCCGGATCGGCATCGACGAGGTCGCGTCCCAGGTCCTGCCGGCCGACAAGGCGGAGGCGGTCCGGCGCTTCCAGTCCGGTGGCGCGCGCGTGGCGATGGTCGGCGATGGGGTGAACGACGCACCCGCGCTCGCGCAGGCGGACGTCGGGATCGCGATCGGCGCCGGCACCGACGTTGCGGTCGAGTCGGCGGGCATCGTGCTCGTCCGCGACGATCCGCGCGACGTGGCTGCGGCGATCGAGCTCAGCCGGGCCAGCCACAGCAAGATGGTCCAGAACCTGGTCTGGGCGACGGGCTACAACGCGCTTGCCATCCCGGTGGCAGCAGGGCTGCTCGCCCCGTGGGGATTCATCCTGCCGATGAGCGTCGGGGCGATCGTCATGAGCGTGTCGACGATCGTGGTGGCCGCCAATGCGCAGCTGCTGCGCGGGCTGCGCCTCCGGCCGGCGGAAGCGCGGGCCACGTGAAGGCATCTTCCGGACCCCTTCGGTAGACTCAAGCCGTGGCCGTGGAGCAGAGACCCGACTTCTCATCCCTGGGCGAGCTGGCCGTCATCGGCCCGCCGCCGGGCCACGCCTCACCGTCCGAGGTGATGTATCCCGGGGGATCGAGCGTCGACGGTGGACTGCTGGCCCCCGGTGACCCGATTCCGGAGAACGCCGGGCCGGGCGGCAGGCGCCCCGACTGGCTGAAAGTCCGGATCGGGATGGGCGAGACGTACGCATCGGTCAACCGGCTGATGCGAACGGAGGGCCTGCACACCGTCTGCGAGGAGGCCCGCTGCCCCAACCAGGGCGAGTGCTGGGCCCTGGGCACCGCCACCTTCATGGTGCTGGGAAGCGTCTGCACGCGGAACTGTGGCTTCTGCGCCATCGATACCGGACGGCCGCCGGAGACCGATATGGACGAGCCGCGACGCGTCGCCGAGGCGGCCAGGCTGATGAACCTGAAGCACGCGGTGGTGACGATGGTCGCGCGCGACGACC
>DASSCW010000166.1:0-3032 GCA_035697465.1 Candidatus Limnocylindria bacterium
GAGGGTTCCGCCTTGTTTGCCGACATCCGCGGCTCGACGGCGCTGGCGGAAAAGATGACGCCCACCGAGTTCCGGGCGCTGCTGGACCGCTTTTACACCGCCGCGTCGAAGGCCGTCTTCGCGCGTGACGGGATGATCGACAAGTTCGTTGGGGATGAGCTCGTCGCAACCTTCCCACCATTGCTCAGCGCCGCGCGCCACGCGGAGCGGGCCGTGTTGGCTGCTCAGGACCTGCTGCGGGCGACGGGCCATGCCGACCCCGGCGGTCCCTGGGTCCCCATCGGCGCCGGTGTCCACACCGGTCGCGTCTGGTTTGGTGCAGTTGGCGAGGGCGGGCACGTGGAGCTCACGGTGGTCGGCGACCCGATGAACGTCACCGCTCGACTCGCGGCTCAGGCAAAGGCAGGCGAGATCCTCGTGTCCGTGGAGGCCGCCCAAATGGCTGGTTTAGATGCCGGCCTGCCTCGACGCTCTCTCGAGCTGAAGGGGAAGTCGGAGGCGGTGGAGGTCGTCAGCCTCGGCGTGTGACGGATACCACGACGCCGCACCGGCAGGCGGTACGGCGTCGAGGCTACTAGTCGTTCGACTAGCGGGTGGCGGATCCGGCCAAGGCCATCTCCGGAATCGTCCAGTCGACCAACTGATCGGCAAGAGCGGTCCGCGCGACGTCGATCTTGTCAACGCCGATGGCGACGGTGGCTCGACGATCGGCCTTGTACTCGACCGGCGCGAAGAACTCGATGTTCACGCCAGCATCGGCCAGCCGACGGGAAACCTTGGCAACGGCGCCAGGCTTGTCCTCCAGCCAGATCGTGCAGAGCGGAATCTCCTTGTAGGTGATCCCTTCGGCGGTCAGGGCGCTCTTCAGGCCCTTCTCGTCGTGCCCCACGAAGGCCAGCGCGCCGTGCTGTCCATAACCGAGGCTCCATGCCTCGATGTTGATGCCCCTCTGGGCAATGGCATCGGTCACGCGGGCAAGCTCGCCCGGGCGGTTGGTAGCCTCAACAATGAATGTCTGCATAGGGAAATCCTTCCTGGCAGCGTCCCACAACCTCGACCTCCTGCGGCCGCAAATGGGACGTCTGCTGCTGGACGAGTCTGATCGGCAGCGCCGTCGTTTGACGCTGTCTGGCGATCCTTGAAGACCGCTCCCGATGCCCGTCCGGCACCGTCTATTGTCCCCCTTTGGGCCTGATAAGTCCAACCGTGCGGGGCTTGAGCGTGGCTCCGTCGACCGGTCTGACAGCGAGCGGTCCACCGCCTTCGAACCCAGATGCCGCGGCGGGGCTAGTCATGGCGTGAGCATTCGTCGGATTGCGGCGATCGCGACCCTGCTGACGCTGACCGCCTGCGCCGCCACGCCATCGGCCTCGCCAACGGCCTCAGCCGCGGAGGTCGCCAATGGGCCCCTGGAGCCGGGTACGTACACCGCCAGCGACTTCAGCCCGCGGATCGAGGTGACGGTGCCCGAGCGCTGGGAGAACTTCCACACCGATCCGCGCTTCTGGGACATCGTCCGGGTGACGGATGACGGACCGATCGTCCTCCTAGTCCAGCAGCCGACCATTGTTTTCGGCCCGCCCGAGGGCGGCAGCGCGACGACCCCCGAAGAGGGGATGGCGCTCCTGCGTCAGAACTCCGGGCTCACGGTGTCGGAGGCGGAACCGATCCAGATCGGCGGGCAGGACGGCCTGGTGGTCGACATCGCGGCCACCGAGGAGGACACGCAGGTCTTCGCCGGGGAGCGGCCGCTGCTGGGGATCGGGCCGACCGACAGCATCCGGGTCGCGCTGTTCGCCGTGGACGAAGGATTGCTGATCATCGGCTTCATCTCGCCAGCGGGCCAAATGCAAGCGGCGCTGAATGAGCTCCAGCCGATGGTCGACTCGATCCGGATCGGCGGCTAAGCCGGGCAGGGGCCGAGATCGGTGATTTCCAGCCGCTCGACGAAGTTCTGGCTCGAGGCCACGATCCTTATCAGTCTCGGCTGGCCCACGGTCAGTGGATCGATGCTGTTCGACTCCGGGATGCCCAGCGGATAGTCGGGCTCGCCGTTCTCCGGCAGGATCCAGATCTCGGTCGCCGACTGCTGCGTGACCGTCAGGCAACCCTGCACGGCGGTGATGAGCTGGCGCTGGCCCTCCACGGGGGATTCGCGAATGACGCCCGACGCGCAGGCCAGCGGCTCCGCGTTCCGTCGACCGATGAGCAGCACCGTCCAGCGGTTGTACAGCTCGCCGGCAACCAGGCCCGATCCCTCCTCGAAGAACGCTTGGGAGAGGGGGAGAGGCTCTGTGACGCGCTGGCCATTGGGCACATCGCCCGCGCTGGTGGGCCGGAGCGCGCCGAAGACGGGCCGCCCGCACGCGGTGGCAGAGACATTCACGAGGCGGTTGGCGAATCCTTCGATGAGGACGAAGGTGACGCATGCCGTCGATCCAGTGTTATGCGACATCTGCAGGACAGAGATCAGTGAGTCGTCGATCAGGCCGATGCGCAGGCCGGCAACCCGGATGCCACGGTTGGACACGCGACCACAGGCCTCATACGCCTCGTCGGTGGTGAGCTGTGTGACGAAGAGGTCATCGCCGCTCGCCGCGGCAATCCAGCCGATGAAGCCATCGCCGGTCGAGGTCTCGTACCAGTCGAAGCCGTCGGCTTGCACTGGCGCGCCGCTGAGACGGACGACGGAATCGGGCAGCAGCTCGATCACCAACGAACCGCTCGTGGTGGGGTCCTCCCGCAGGTTGCGCGTCGTTACCACCCGGTACCACCCATCCGCGATGCCGGCCGGCGCCGAGGGGGATGGGGACGCCGTCTCCGACGGCTCCCCAGTTTCAGAGGCCGATGGCTCCACCGACGCCTGCACGCTCGGGCTGGCGCTTGCACCAGCAACCTGCGGCTGGTTGCGGCCCACCACCTGGAGCACGCCGAACAGCATGGCCGCCAACACGGCAGCGCCGGCGACGGTCAGGACAAGGGCGCGCCTAAAGCTGTCGTCCCACCACGAGGGCGGGGATTGGTCAGGCTCT
>DASSCW010000167.1:0-2364 GCA_035697465.1 Candidatus Limnocylindria bacterium
TCCAGGTGAACATCGGCATGCGGAACATCGTCATGCCGGGCGCCCGCATCTTGAAGATGGTGGTGATGAAGTTGACCGCGCCCAGGATCGAGGCGGTGCCCACCAGGGTGAGGCCGATGAGCCACAGGTCGGTACCGACGCCCTGGGCGTAGGTGCCGTTGCTGAGCGGCGCGTAGTTCGTCCAGCCCTCGGCCGCGGCGCCGCCGAACAGGTACCCGGCGAAGATGAGGCCTCCGCCCAGCGGCAGCAGCCAGAACGAGAGGGCGTTGATGCGCGGGAAGGCCATGTCCGGCGCACCCAGCTGAAGCGGCACCACGTAGTTCGCGAAGCCGGACAGGACCGGCACCACGAACAGGAAGATCATGATCGTGCCGTGCATGGTGAAGGCCTGGTTGTAGGTCTCCGGATCCAGGAACTGCAGGCCCGGCACGGCGAGCTCGGAGCGGATGACGAGCGCCAGGATGCCCGCGGCGAAGAAGAAGATGAACGAGTTGACGATGTAGAGGATGCCGATCTTCTTGTGATCGACCGTCGTCAGCCAGTCGAGCACCCAGGAGCGCTGGTAGGTCTCCGCCTGCGGTGTGAGGGTGGTGGTCGCCATCAGTCTGGTGTCCGCTCCGCTATTCGACGATGAGGGTGCCCGTCATCTCGGGCACGGGATGGATCTCGCAGTAGAAGGTGTACTCCCCGGCCGGCAATGGAGGCACGGCGAAATCATCGGCGGCGTCGGGCCCGCTGAATGGCTGGACGCGGAAGACCTCCTGGTTATTGGCATCAACGATGACGAAGTCATGGGCAAATGAGTCCTGGTTGGTGTAGTGAAGGGTCCAGGGCGTGTCGGCCGCCACGCGCAGCTCGTGCTTGTCGAAGGCGATATCGGCGGCCACCAGGTCGATCACTTCGCCGCCGGGCTGAACGGATGGCGGCGGCGTGCGGCCCGCCTTGGCGTCGGCCAGCCACTTGTCGTAATCGGCGCGCGACATGGCCTGCACGCTGAAGGTCATCTGGGCGTGCAGGTTGCCGCAGAACTCGGCGCACTGTCCATGGTAGGTGCCTGCCTCGGTGACGGTGAACTCCAGCGTGTTCGGGGTCTCGCTCTCCGGGAACGGGATCAGGTCCCGCTTGATCAGGAACTGCGGCACGTAGAACGAGTGGATCACGTCGTTCGACACCAGGGTCAGCCGCACCGGCTCGCCGACCGGCACCACCATGACCGCCGGAGATGCCGGGCTGCCGACTACCGTGTAGTCCTCGGCGGGGTCGTCATCCAGGTATCGGAACTGCCACTGCCACTGGAAGCCGTCGACCTCGATATCCACGCCGGCCTCAGGCGAGCCAGCCGCCTCCACGCGGGCGAGGGTGACGATCGACAGCGTGAACAGGATCAGCACGATCACCGTGGGGATGGCAGTCCAGATGATCTCGACCAGCGTGTTGCCGTGGGTCTGGGGCGGCAGGCGATCGTCGCCGCGGCGATAGCGGAAGACCGAGTAGACGATGAAGCCCTCGACTCCCAGGAAGACGACGGTGCCCATCGCGAGCACGATGTTGTAGAGCGTGAAGACGGACTCGGCGGCCTCGGTCTTCGGCTCCGGCGGGATCATGCCGCAGCCCGCGGCGACGGCGAGCACCATCAGCGGAACGACGACGCGAAGCGCCGTCCGCAGCCGGGATCGGGCCGCCGTGGTGGGCATCAGCTCGTCTCGAGGCTCCTCAGCGTCGCGCTGCGGCACGGGCCTCAGGTCCGCGCCGTCTCGTTCGTTGCGGGGCCGCGCGTCCAGCGTGGCTGGTGCGGCACGAGCCGTATTGTACCGATCAGGTAACGCCCCGCGCCTCCGCGCGGGAGGCCGCCAAGGACGCGGTGGCGGGCCGATCGGTTCCGTCGATGGCGGCGCTGCGCACGCGGCGACACAATGGCAGGTGATGAGAGCTCACCGGGTTCCGTTGCGGGCAATCCTGCTGGCCACGGCGGGCACGCTCGGTCTCGTCGCGCCGGCCTTCGCCCACGGCGAGACGATGCCCGCCCCGGAGCTGCCCGGTGTCCTGCTGGCGTGGCGCTTCGACCTCCTGCCGCTGGCGGTCGTGGCGGTCGCCAGCGTGGCCTACCTGTGGGCGGTGCGCCGAGTCGCGCGGCGGCATCGGTCCAACCCACCGCCGCGCTGGCGAACCGCCGCCTTCCTGGGTGGCATGGCGGCGATCGTTGTGGCGCTGTGCTCGCCGATCGAGGCCTACGAGGGGCAGCTGTTCAGCGTGCACATGGTGCAGCACATGCTGCTGGAGCTGGTGGCCGCGCCGCTGATCCTGCTGGGCGCGCCGATGACCCTGGCACTGCGCGTTGCCGCACCGGACGTGCGCCGCGGGCTG
>DASSCW010000168.1:0-19212 GCA_035697465.1 Candidatus Limnocylindria bacterium
TCGAGCGTCACCTTGGACCTGGTTCCGGGCATGAGTGTTTCCCCCTTGCGTATAGATTGGTGAACGCGTCCGTTGCAATGGTCGTGCCACTGAGGTCGGTCGGCGAACGAGCAAAGGGCCGGCAAGTGGATAGTCGACCGCTCGCCAGACGGCTTCCCGATGGACCATGGATCTCGAGTACGCCGACATTGGCCAGGTGACCCGATGAGCGTCGGACTACGCCGCCTTCAGCGGGGCGCCCTGACTCGTCGCGCGAGGTAGAAGCCCATCACCAGCGCCCAGAGCGGCAGGAGCACCAGGTAGGCGATCCCGCCGGCGAGCACGAGCGGACTGTCCTTGTCGTCGGCCAGGGTGGCGGCGGCATAGAGCACCACGCCTAGCCCCGTGACGACACCCAGCCACCGAAGCGCGCTCAGCCACGGACCGGCAAGCAGGTTGGCGCCGGCGATCCACAGGCCGATCACGATCAGGGTCAGCGCCTGGATGGCGAACGCACCGGTCGCCGGCATCGTGTAGTCGATCTCCAGGACTCCGATCACGAATGCCAGCTGCGTGGCGCACCACGCCCCGGCCGCGAACCACCCGGATGCCTGCGCCACCAGCGCCAGAGGCGTCGGCGTGAGGCCACCCAGCTCCCAGAAGGCGAGCATGAGGAAGGGGATCGCGGCGGTCATGACAAGCAGAGCGAGGTCGCTGATCGTGCCCCACGGCTGCCCGGCCGAGAAGAACAGGATGATCGTGATCATCGCCACGAAGCCCGCCACGCCGACCACGTAGGCGGCCGGTATGGCTCGCCGCACGTTCGCGTTCATGGGCTAGAGGACGAGCACCCAGTAGCGCGCCGTCGCCATCGAGGCGATCGCGATGGCGAGAAGGATGAGAACCGTCACGCCAACGCGTTTCAGGACGCGCTGCGCTCCACCCAGGGCGATTTGCTCTTCTTCGGTCGGCGGCCGCTTCTCCCGGTCCAGCCGATCCCCGATCCCCACCAGGCGCCGGCCAGTGGGATAGCCGATGAACAGGAAGAGCAGCAGCGCCACCCATGCCGCAGCGGCCCCAATCGTGAACCCAAGCCCTGGCGCCTCTGACATCCATGTCAGCTGTAGGCCGCCCGAGTCTCGCCAGAACAGGATCGAACCCGCGCCCACCGTGAGAAACGCAGCCGTCAGCACGGCATCGGTGAATCGGCGATTTCGGAGCAGATGCAGCATGAAGGCCTGCCCGGAAGAGGCCGTTGCCTGTGCAGTCGGCTGAAGGAACAGGAACATCGTCAGCGCGGCGCCGAACCAGAACGCGCCGCTGACGATGTGCACGAGGCGAAGAGCGATGATGTCCATCTGCGCCTCTGGTGTACCAGCCGCGTCAAGCGGACGTCGCGATTGAGGTTGTGCCGTGCTCGGCAGGCGGGCGATACTCGGCCCCGATGGAGCTCACGGATCTTCTACCCGGCATCATCGGCTCATTCGTGGGCGTCATGGGCTGGCTGTTGGTGGGCCTCTACATCCAGCGCCGCCAATTCATGCGCCAGGCACGGAACGCAGCCAAGGCGGTGTACTTCGAGCTTGACGTCAACCGGACGGCGATCGCGGTGGCGCTCGACCACGGGTCATTCACCCCGCTGAATCGATCGTCATTCGAGCGGCTTCTGCCCGAGCTGGCGACCCTCCTGTCGGCGGGCGACCTCAAGTCCGTGGTCGGCGCCTACATGGCCCACGCGGGCTATGAGCAGCTGGCAGCGGCAGCCGATCTACCGGCGCAGGTGCGCAAGCGCGCCCTGGCCGAGATCGCGATCCTCCACCAGGCAGCGCTATCCACCCTCGCCTCGCGGGCCTTCAGCAAGGCCGAGGCACACCTCATGCGGGCCAGCGCCGCCGATGCCCAGGCAAGCGCCGACGAGCTTCGCAAGGTGACGTCGTGAACGAGGCCGAACACCGGGCGCTCACGACCCTCCTGACCGATATCCTTGGGCGCGAGGAATACGACCGGCTGGGCGAGGTCTACACGCCCCATGTCGTCGCCGAGTTTCCACAGTCCGGCGAGCGCTTTCGCGGGATCGAGAACCTGCGAGGCCAGTTCGAGAATTACCCCGGCAGCGTAGCGATCGAGACGCATGTAGCGGACGTCATCGGAGGCACTGCCTATGCGCTGACGCCGATGTACACGGTCGTCGCCGTCGAGGGATCTGGCGATCGCGGCACGTCCATCGTCCGAACCAGGTACCCGGACGGCAGCTTCTGGTGGATCGTCAGTGTCTATGAGCTCGAGAGCGGGCGAATCGCGCGGATACGAATGTTCTTCGCGCCCGAGTTCGAGGCACCCGCCTGGCGCGAGCCGTTCTGGGACAGGAGTGCACCGTGACCGAGGTCGACCATCAGGAGCTCATGAGAGGGTGGGCACGGGTCGTCAGGGATCATGACTGGGACGCCCTCGGCGACTACCTCCAGCCTGATTGCATCCTTGAATATCCGCAGTCCGGCGAGCGCTTCACTGGGATCAAGAACATCCGCGCCCAGTTCGAGAACTACCCGGGCCTTGGGCCGGGGACGACGGAGCTGCAGGACGTCATCGGCGGGACGACCTATGCGCTGACGCCGATGTACACCGTTATCGCGGTCGAAGGCAGCGGCACACGAGGCACAGCCATCCTGCGGGTCCGCTACCCGGACCAGAGCCTGTGGTTCGCCATCAACGCTTACGACGTGCGGGACGGCAAGATCGCGCACACGCGCACCTACTTTGCCCCGGACTTCGACCCGCCCGAGTGGCGGGCGCCCTACCGTGACGGAGGCGCCGGCGCGACCTCCGAATGACCGATTTGGACCACGTGCCCGCACGGCGGTCGCATGCGGACCACCTCGCCCGAGGACGAGAGCTGGTCGGTGCAGGGCGCACGGCCGAGGCTATTGCCTACCTGCGCGCATCGGCTGCCGACCTGGCGGATCGAGATCCGGCCGGGGCGGCGACGCTGCTGGTCGATGCCGTCCAGCCCACGCTAATGGTCTCTGGAGCTGCGAGCGCGTTGACGCTCGCGAGGGAAGCCGTTGCCATGGCGCAGGGGACGGAAGGCGTGGCTGAGCTCCGCGCGATGACCCGGCTCGGAGATGCCTTCGCATGGGCCGGCCAGCACGCGGATGCGCGAGAAGCCTGGGGTCGCGCGGCGACGCTCCCGGTTGGCAGCGATCCCTCAGCGCTTTGTGAGCGCGCCAATGCGCTCCTTCGGGCCGGCCAGCTCGAGGCGGCGCGCACAGCGGCCTACGAGGCGGTCGTGCGATCGCGGGAGGCGGAGAGCCGGGCGGACCTGGCCGATGCGCTGAGCATGGCCATGAACGCCGAAGCGAACCTCGGCAACCTGCACGAGGCGCTCAGCTGCGCCGAGCAATGCGTCGCCCTAACCGAGGCGGAAGGCGGGGTGGAATACCTCGACAGCGTGGCATCGATTGCCTGGATCGCTGCGCTGCTGGGCGACGTCGATCGGGCAGAGGCATCCATCGCCGAAGCCAGCGCGGGCCTGCAGCGTCTGCGCGTCACGGCGCCGGGTGGGCTGGCGGCCGGCATGCTCGCGCTGGGGCAGGGGCAGTTCGAGGACGCGGTACGTGCGTTCGAGGACAAGAGGTCCGAGTTGCCGCTGCAGCCGTGGGCCCAGATGCACAGCTTCCGGCCATACGTCGCCTCCCTGGTCGAGGCGTACGCCCGAGTGGGACGGACCGATGATGCGCGCGACCTGCTCGACCAGTTCCTCGAGCCGGCCGTCTCGTCGCAGCTTCCACATCTTGCTGCCCCGGCCCTGCGCGCCCGAGCCGCTGCCTACGACGACGCGTCAGTCCTGGATGAAGCGCTGGTCTGGCACGCCCAATGGGGAAATCGGTTCGAGGAAGGGCGCACCCTCCTCGCCCGAGGCGAGATGCTTCGGCGGCGCAAGCAGCGCGCCGACGCCAGACGCGACCTGGCTGCCGCCGTCCAGAAGTTCGGCCAGGTCGGCGCGGCCACCTGGCAAGCCCGCGCCGCAGGCGAGCTGCGCGCTGCCGGAGAGCGATCCGTCGCACTGCCGCCGCCCATCAGCCGCGGGCCCGAGGCCCTCAGCCAGCAGGAGTCGGCAATCGTAGAGCTGGTTGCGGAAGGGCTGTCGAACCGGGAGATCGCGTCGCGCCTCTTCCTCAGCGTCAAGACCGTGGAGGGCCACCTTACCGCCGTGTATGGGAAGCTCGGCATCCGGTCCCGTGGCCAGCTGCTCGCCGCCCTGCTCGGCGGCCCACAGGAAGACGCCAGCTCGTCCTGAGCCTCGCAGATCAAGGGTTTCCTCGGATTTGTGCGCCATTCGGCGTCCGTAGCGTGTGGGCACATTCGCAACGCACGAGGAGTCCCATCCAATGACCCGATCGATCCGCGCACTGATCCTGGCAACGGCGGCAACCCTGGCACTCGCCGGGACCGCAGCAGCCGAGCCGATCAGCGAACCGGCGAGCTGCAGTGGCTACCTGGCGTCGTATGCCAACCCGAATAACGCCTTCATCATCCACGAGCTGGTGAAGCCTGCGGCCGATGCACTGGAAGTCCCGATGGGCCAGGTCATCGTCGGCCAGGCGCAGGAACACGAAGGCAGCCTTGAGGCCTGCATTCCGGACTGATCGACGCGAGACTGGGCTAGCGCATGCCCACGACGTTGCTGGCCAGGACTGGCTGAGTGAGACCCTTGAGCATCAGCTCGCCGACAGGTTCTGACTCGACCACCTCGGCCAGCATCGTCTGCGCGCGTGGGCTCAGCAGGATCTGACCGGCCGTGGCCTTGCTCGACAGGCGCGAGGCGAGGATCGTCACGTTGCCGATGGCGCCGTAATCGTGGCGTCCATCGAACCCAATGCGTCCCAGGGTTGCGTAGCCCACCGCGATTCCCACGCCGAAACCCAGCTCATAGCCTCGCTGCCGCCAGCCTGCTGCCAGGTCGGCAAACTCCTCGCGCATCGCCACGGCCATCCGGACGGCGCGCTCGACGTGGTCCTCCTGGTGGATCGGGTCGTTGAAGAAGACCATGACGCCGTCGCCGGCGAAGTGCTCCAGCGTGCCGCCGTGCTCGGTGATCGCCTCGCCCATCATGCGGTGGTACTGGCTGAGGAGCGTCATGAGCTCCTCGGGATCCGCGCGTTCCGCGAATGCCGTGAAGCCGCGCAGGTCGCAGAAAGCGACGGTGATCTCGCGCCGATGACCCGCAAGCAGCTGCTCTCCATCCGGTGACGAGACGAGGGCCGCGATCTGCGGTGAAAGGAAGCGGCTCAGCTCTTCCTTCTGGCGCTGGATGGTGCGGTTGAGGGCCACCTCGACGTCATGGAGACGCTTAGCGGCCAGCGACGCGTTGATCCGTGCTGCCAGGATCGAGGCGTTGATCGGCTTCGGCAGGTAGTCCGTCGCGCCCAGCTCGATGCACCTGACCACGCTGTCCAGCTCCTCAACGCCGGACACGATGAGGACCGGGATGTGGCGGGTCGCATCCTCCGCCTTCATCGCGGCGAGCGTCTCGTACCCGTCCAGCTCTGGCATGAGGACATCCAGCAGGACGACGTCGACCTCGCCGGGCTCTGCTGCCAGGATCTCCAGGGCCTGCACGCCGTTCTCGGCCTGCACGACCGTGAGGCCCAGCGTCTCGAGCAGGCGCACGAGGATGAGGCGGTTGACAGCGCTGTCGTCGACGACGAGTGCTCTTCCCCCGGTCACGGTCATCGGGCGGATGCTCGATCCAGCCAGGCATTGATCGCGTCGGCTGCCGCGACCCACTCGGAACGGGCAGCCTCCAGCCCCGCGCGATCCGCCGGACCCAGCTCTCCGCTCCGCCCGGCAGCTTCCAGCTCCCGCGCGCGCATCGAGAGGCGCATCGCTCCCAGGGAGGCGCTGGACGACTTGACTGTATGCGCCGGCCGGACCAGCGCAGCGGCATCGTCCGCCTCGACCGCGGCTGCCATCGCTTCCAGTTGGACGGGCGTGTCGGCGAGATACGTCTCGACGAGCTCCCGGACGAAGCCGAGGTCGCCGCCCGTGGCGGCCATCATCTCGGCCAGGACCTGCTCGTCGAGGACGGGTGGATCAGCTTCTTGCACTTGACCTTGCCTTTGCTTTGGTTGTCTTTGCCCTGGTGGCGCCCTGGCGCGGGCGCCGTGGCTTCCTGGCTGAGGCTGTCGGCACCCGCTCGAGCGCCGCTGCCAGTTCCGTGGGTCGAATCGGCTTGCTGATGTAGTCGTCCATGCCCGCTGCCAGGCACGCCTCGCGGTCGCCGGCCATGGCGTTCGCGGTCATTGCGACGATCCGCACTCGTCGGTCAGGCCACTTCGTGCGAATGCGGCGCGTGGCCTCGAGCCCGTCGAGCTCGGGCATCTGGACGTCCATGAGCACCACGTCGAACTCGTCGCGTTCCAGCGCATCGATGGCCTGCTGGCCATCGCCGGCGACCTCCGCCGCATAGCTCATCTGGCTGAGCAGCCTGAGCGCGAGCTTCTGGTTCACCGCATTGTCCTCGGCCAGCAGGATCCGCAGCGGGCGCCGTTCGCCGAGCGGCCCTGTTCCGTCCGTCCGAGCCGATGGCGCTGCCTGTGGCTCCGCCACGACGGCGCCCAGGAGGATCGTCGCGATCGTGTCGTGGAGCGCCGATGGCTTGACCGGCTTCGCCAGCCAGCCGGCCACCTTTGCCTCTTCCCGATCGCGCACGCCAACCGATGAAAGGATCACGACGGGTGGCTGTGCTTTCGTCCCATTCACAGCGGACGCGCGCGAGGCGAATTCCACCCCGTCCATCTCGGGCATCAGGAGATCCGAGAGGATGATGTCGAAGCCCTTGCCTGAACGCAGCCACCGCAAGGCTTCAACGGGCGATCCGGTCTCTTTCGGGACCATGCCCCACTTGGCCGTCTGGGCTACCAGGATGCGGCGGTTGGTGGCGTTGTCGTCGACGATCAGCACGCGCTGCCCCGAGAGGTCGGCCTCGATGCGCTGCGGCCGGCTGGACTTCACCGCACTCGCTGCCGCGACGGGCATGCGCACGACCAGTGAGAACGTGGTCCCTTCGCCGGGCACGCCGGTGCTCTCGGCTTTGAGCGAGCCCTCCATCAGCTCGGCCAGGCGGCGCGAAATGGCAAGACCCAAGCCCGTGCCGCCGTACCGCCGTGCGATGGACGCATCCACCTGGCTGAATGACTGGAAGAGGCGATTCATCGCCCCGGCCGGGATGCCGATGCCCGTGTCCCGGACGTCCACCGCTATCTCCCAGCGCGCCGGGCCGCCACGGCGCACCGCCTCGAGCTGCGTGCCACCGACCGTGACCAGCACCTCGCCCGCGGCAGTGAACTTCACGGCGTTGGAGAGGAGGTTGAGGACGATCTGCCGCAGGCGCCCCGCGTCGCCCACGAGTGCCACGGGCACGTCCTCCTCGATGGCGTAGATCAGCTCCAGTCCCTTCTTGGCGGCAGCGGGCGCAAGGATGTCGAGCGCCGCCTCGATGCACTCGCGCAACACGAAGGGCCGCGCTTCGAGATCCACGCGACCGGCTTCGATCTTCGAGAAATCAAGGACGTCGTTGATGATCGTCAGCAGCGCATCGCCGGAGGTGCGGATGGTCTCGGCAAAGTCGCGCTGCTCGTCGTTCAGCGGGGTGTCGATCAGCAGGCCGCTCATGCCGATGACCGCGTTGAGCGGCGTCCGGATCTCGTGGCTCATGGCGGCCAGGAACGAGCTCTTCGCCTCGTTCGCCTGCTCGGCCAGCGCCCGCGCCTCCTTGGCCTCCTCGAACAAGCGCGCGTTTTCGACTGCGACGCCGATATTGGCGGCTACCGTCGAGAGCAGGCGCGCATCGGCATCGGCAAACTGATTCTCCTGGGTCGTGCTCTGGACGCTGATGGCGCCGATGGCCTTGTCGCCGACGAGGATGGGGACCCCAAGAAAGGACAGGCCCGGCGTGCCGACGGCCTCGGGCCGTTCCAGCACTTCTCCGTGGTTAAGCAGGACCGTCTCCCGGCGCTGGATGATCTCCGAGGTCAGGCCCTCGCCCAGCCGCAGCGGTTCCTGCGGCTCTCGCGTCCCACCCTCCACATAGAACGGGAAGTCGATGACGCCTCGTTCCTCGTCGAGAAGCGCGATGAATGCAATGTCCGCGTTGAACGCGTCCTGGAGCTTCTCGCCGACGATGCTGAGCAGCGGGACCAGCTCCATCTGCGTCGTCAGCGCCTCGCCGACAGTGTTGATCGTCGCAAGCTCCGCGACCCGCTTCTGCGTCTCGTCGATCAGGCGACCGGTTCGCAGCGCGACGCTGAGGCTGGCCGCGAGCGTGGTGAGCAGCGAGACGTCGCGCTCGTCAAAGGCGTGCTCACGGTCCAGGTTCTGCAGCGAGATGACCCCCAGGATCTCGTCCCCGACCAGGAGCGGCACGAAGATCGCCGACTTGGCCGGCTCGCCCTTGATGTGCTCCGGCTGACCGAGCTCCAGACCCCTGGCTCGCAGGTTCTCGATGATCAAGAGCGGCTGCCGCGTTTCGAGCACGTGCTTTCGGAAGCCCATGATCTGGCGCTCGTCGTAGGGGAATCGAGAGCCGCGCTCGAGGGAGAATGGGAAGCCCATGGTGCCCTTTTCGTGGTCGAACACCGCGATGTCGACCACCTGGGTGTCGAACACGTCGCTGGCCCGCTCACCGACGAGCTCGTACATGGCCTGCGGATCGAGCTCCGCGGCCAACGCGGCCTGGACGTCGTTCACGATGGCCAGCTCGGCGGCGCGCCGCTTCGTCTCGTCGAACAGGCGCGCGTTATCCAGGGCAACGCTGAGACTTGCGGCCAATGTCGTCAGCAGGCGCACATCTGTGTCGGAAAAGGCGTTCGAGCGATCCAGGTTCTGGAGCGATATCCGGCCACGGACCTTGCCGCCGGACGTGAGCGGGGCCATCAGCACTGCGCGAGCGGGCTCTCCCTGTACGACCGCCATTTCGATTCCCCGCTCCTCCTCCCAACGTGGGACGTCGTTCACGAGCACCGGGGTCTGGGTCTGGATGAGCTCCTGGGTGAGCACGAAGCCTTCGAACGCCGTCGGCTGATCGGGATATCTGACGCCGCGCTCGATCGTGTACGGGTAATGGACCATGCCGGCATCGAAGTCGAAGATGCCGATGTCCACGACCTGCGCGTCGAAGATCTCCTGGATCTTGCCGCCCACAAGGTCGTACATCGCCTGCATGTCCAGGTTCTGGGCGAGGCCCTCCTGGACGCTGTTGATGAGCGCCAGCTCAGCTGCCCGCTCGTCGGTCTCACCCAGCAGCCGCCTTGTCTCGTCGAAGAGACGGGCATTCTCCAGGGCGACGCTCAGGCTGCCGGCAAGGGTCATCAGCAGGCGCACATCGGCCTCGGAGAAGGCGTTCTCCCGGTCGAGGTTCTGCAGCGAGATGACGCCGCGCGCTTCGCCCCCCACCATGAGAGGGGCAAACAGCGACGACTTCGGCGGCTCGCCCTGGATGACTCCGGCCTGGCCGAGCTCGATCGCCCGCTCCACGGCGCGCTCGTTCATCAGAATTGGCTCGCGTGTTTCCAGCACGTGCTTGCGGATGCCGATGATTTCGATCGGCTCGTCCGGGAATCGGACCCCGCGCTCGATGGTGTACGGGAATCGGATGACGCCGGCGTCCCTGTCGACGATGCCGATATCGACGACCTGGGCATCGAAGATTCCCTGGATCTTGTCGCCCACCAGGTCGTACATCGACTGCATGTCAAGGTTCTGGGCAAGGCCTTCCTGGACACTGGTGATGATCGCCAGCTCTGCCGCCCGCTCATCGGTCTCGGCCAGCAGACGCTTGGTCTCATCGAAAAGCCGCGCATTCTCGAGCGCCACGCCCATGCTCGATGCGACGGTGGTGACGAGCCGCTCGTCGCTTTCCGAGAAGGCATCCAGCCGATCGTCCGAGACGACGACCACTCCGATGGGCAGCTCCCCAGCCATGATCGGGACACCCAACCAGGATTCGCCTACGGAAGGCTGAAAGCCTTCGTCCTGGTAGATTCCCACCAGGCCTCCGTGGGCCATCGTCTCCACCGCGGAACCGAATCTCATCGCGCGCCGCGATTCGATGACCCGAGAGGTCAATCCCTGGCCTAGCTCGATCGGGGCGCCGTGGACGCGCTTCCCGTGATCCAGCTCGTACGGGAAGCTGATGAGATTCGTCGCCCTCTCATAGAGCGCGATGAACAGGTCCTTCGTCTGCAGCGTCGTCGCTAGGCGCTCTCCGACGACCTCGATGATCGCGGCAAAGTCGAGCTGCTGAGCCAGGGCCGCACCGATCTCGTTGACGACCGCCAGCTCCGCGTTCCGCTGCTCCGTCTCGGCCAGCAGGCGCTTCGTCTCGTCGAAGAGCCGCGCGTTCTCGAGCGCCACACCCATGCTCGAGGCAAGCGTCGAAAGCAAGCGCTCGTCGCTCTCCGTATACACGTTGCGCTGCGGACTCTCGAGCGCAATGACGCCGATCACCCGATCGCCGGCGAGGATCGGGACGCCCAGCCAGGACTCGCTGGTGGTGTCTCCAACCTGCACGGCGTTGGCGGCCTGCATGTCGGCGTTGGTATTGAGCCGAATGGGCTTGCGTGACCCGATGATCTGCGACGTCAGGCCTTCGCCGAGCTTCATCGGCTCCGTGTGGATTCGCTCGCCTTCCGCAACCTCGTACACGAAGCGGATCAGTCCCGCAGCTTCGTCATGCAGCGCGATGAACGTGGACGAGGCTTCAAAGATCCGACGCACGCGCTCGCCGACCAGCTCGACGATCGCGTCGAACTCGAGTTGGCTGCCCAGCGCAGCGCCGATCTCGTTGACGATGGCGAGCTCAGCGTTTCGTTGCCGCGTCTCCTCGATGGCCCGCGCGCGAACCAGCGCGGAAGCGACGTGCTGCGCCACGAAGACCAGGAGCTCCAGATCCTCCGGCGAGTAGCGCCGGTCCTCGCGATACGTCTGGACGGCGATGACGCCGACAGTTCGACCCTCAACCTTGAGAGGGACTCCCAGCCACTCGAGCGAGACCGCACCGTATTCGTCGATCTCGCCCTCTGCCGCAAGGGCGCCCAGATCGCGCTGGACAAAGAAGCGCGGCTCTCCCTGCCGCAGCAGGTAGGCCGTCATGCCGCTGGCTACCCCGATCCCGAAAGGAGTCCAGGCGTGCGGATCGGGGATATCGGTGTCGACCTCGTCGCGAAAGTAGGGGAAGTTGATCTCCTGGCGGTTCTCGTCGTACAGCGCGATGTAGAAGTTGTCGGCGTACATCAGGCTGCCGACGATCTCGTGGACCTTGGCGTAGAACGCGGCCATGTCCTGTGCGGAGCTCGCCGTCTCAGCGATGCGGTAGAGCGCCGCCTGGACCTTCTCGGCGCGCTCCCGCGCAGCCTCCCGTGCCTCGAGCTCCGCGATCCGTTCTTGGGCGGTGACCAGCTCGTCAGGCTTGGTTCGCTTCGTCACGCGTTGGCTCGCGAGATGGCGTTGATCATGGGCACGCAGGATTCGCCTCGGGCATCACTCGGGTACCGCCGGCGGCGGTGCGGGCACATTCTGCCCCGCCGAGCCGACTCCGTCGATGCCGTGGCGGACACCGTGCGTATAGTCAGACGCATGCCCGGGTATGGCTCGCCGAGCGTCTCCATTGACGAAGTCCCACAGCCCGCTCGGACTGCCTGGCTGCGGCTGCGCGACGAGCTGCAGGTGATACTCGGCGACGACGTCATCGCCATCTGGGCGCATGGCGGGACCACGTTCACGAGCGACCCGCCGCGCTCCGGCGATCTCGACACCTACGTCATCCTGAGATCGGTCGACCAGCGGGCCGCTCAACGCACCGCGGATGCCCAGGACGCGATCGCCCGCGACCTCGGGGTTGAATGGGACACGTGGTATGTCCTGGCCGGCGACGCCCTTCGGCCGGACGCCCCGCAGCATGCCTTTCAAGAGGAGCGCCGTGACACCGCCTGGGCGGTCAATCGGGCTCACTGGCTCGCCGGAAGGTACGTCCAGCTGTACGGCTTAGAGCCCGCCGAGCTCGTGCCGGTCCCGACCTGGGCGGAGCTGGAAGCCGACATGAGCCGCGAGCTCGAGCACATCGAGCGCCACGTGCTCGAGGGCGACACCGATCCGTACGAAGCCACCTACGCGCTGTTCAACGGCAGCCGCATCCTCCACTCCCTAGAGACCCGTGACGTGGCCATCTCGAAGCGAGCCGCCGGCACCTGGGCGCTCGAACACCTTCCTGACCGATGGCACCCGGCGCTCCGCGCCGCGATGCGTGCCTACGCAGGCGAGGCGACCGCGGAGGATGAGGCGCTCATCGCGGCCGAGATGCCGCCCTTCGTCGCGATGGTCAGGGAACGGCTGCCGTACACCGGCGAGCCGACGCCCGAGCCGCGTCCCCGCTGGTCAGGCTACTGACGCTGCAGGCTCGGGGCCAGCCGGCAGGGCGCGGAGGACGACGACGCCCGAGACGACGATGAGCAGGGCTGCCACCGTCAGCATCGGCACGACGCCGAAGATCTCTCCGCCGATGCCTCCGACCCCCGCCCCGGTCAGGCTGAGCAACGCGCCGGTCGCTCCGAGCGCGCCGAACACGCGGCCCTGGTAGTCCGCCGGCACCACCCGCTGCACGTGGGTATCGATGCCGATCGCCGAAGCGACCGACGTCATTCCGGTCCCCGCGTTCAGCCCATAGGCCACAGGCACCAGCGGGACGTTGTATTTCACGAGCGAGATGAGGCCGGCAGTGAGCGACCCCCAGCCCATCATCGTGCGGGGAGTCAGGCGTTTGCCCCATCGGCCGATGAGCACCGACGAGACGATGCCGAACACCGCGTGCGTCGTCATCAGCAGCGAGTACGTCGCCGCGTTTGCCCCCAGTTCGTCGCTGACCCACGCGGCCACCAGCGGGTCGAGCATGGTCCCAGCGAAGGTGGCGATCCCGAGGATCACCATCACGGTGCGGATCTCTGGCCGCACCCGGATGATGCGCAGCCCCGCGCGCCAATCGGCCAGGACCGATGCGAAGGCGCCGACCGCGGCATCCGCGACGTCCGACGCGGCATCACGTACGCGCCGCAGCGGAACCTGTACGCCGGAGATCAGCGCTGCCGCCACCAGGAATGAGGCCAGGTCCACCACGATCACTGCCTGGATGCCAAAGGTCGCCAGCAGGACGCCGCCCAGCGGCAGGCCGAGGAGGCGAGCGAGCCGGTTGTTCAGCCCGTTCAACGCGTTGGCCGAGACCAGGAGCTCGTTCTCGACCAGGGCCGGAACCAGCGAGGTTTCCGCGGGACCGGCAAAGGCGGCGAGCGATGACTGCAACGCGGCCACGACGTAGACCACCCACAGCCAGCCGGGATCCGCGACCACGAACAGGGCGGCCACGGTGAGGGCCTGCGCCAGGTTCGTCGCGACCAGGATGGCGCGCCGATCCCATCGGTCCACGAATACGCCGGCCACCGTGCCCAGCAGCACGTGCGGCACCAGCTCCGCGACGATCATCCCGGCGGTCGCCAGGGTGGATCCGGTGCGCTGGTAGACGTAGAACGGCAGCGCGGCGTGCAGGACCCAGTCGCCCGCTACCGAGATCAGCCCACCGGTCCAGAGCAGCGCGAAGCTGCGCCTGCGTAGCAGGGAGAACATGGCAGGTCAGGCTGCGCTGGGGATGTCGAGCGGCTGCAGCCTGTCTAGGGTGAGGAGAACGTCAATGTGCGCGTCGTTGGCTGGTGCCCGCCACGTCAGCGCCAGGGCATCGACGCCACCCCGCTCCAGCTCGCTGACCTGCGTCAGCGCCATGCGCCGATGTACCCGCTGGAAAGCCTGGACTGCGGGAACGCCGAGCGCGCGGCCGGCGGCCGAGACGCTCGCCACCTCTCCGCAGGCATGGCATTCAGTGAAGACGCCTCGGCGGTGCGGAGCGAACGCCTCGTGGCGCTCGTACGAGGTGAGCTGCACCGGTGCCGCGCAACGCGTGCAGGCCAGGACATCGGCTCCATTGAAGTAGTCGTGCATGAAGCGGCTGGCCCGCCGGAGCAAGGCGCTGGGGCGCACCATCCCATCGAGGAGCTCGGCCCAGGTCGGGTTGTCGAGGGCAAAGACGGACGACGGAACCGTTCCGTCGGGTACACAGCCTGTACAACGGAAGCTGATGACCGGCGGCACGCTGCTCGCTCGCACGTCGACAGCGGTTGTGCCGCAGATCGGGCACGCGAGGCGCGTGCGGCGCCAGCTGACGGCAGCCGGTGCCAGTCCCATCGCCGAGAGAAGCTCCGGCTCGTGTGATTCCAGGGCGCGCTGAAGGATCAGCTTCCCGCGGCTGATCCGCATGGAGACCGCGTCGGCGGAAAGGCCGAGGCGGGTCGCGATCTCCGCGTGGCTCGTCCCATCCACGAACCGACGCACGAGAACTTCCCGGGTGACCGGCGGCAGCAGCTGCAGGGCGGAATCCAGGACGTCCGCCAGCTCGAGACGGTCCAGCTCCATGGTCGCTGCGTCGCCCTCGACCACCTCGGCCGCCTGTTTCGCGGCGGCCTGCACCTGAGCCTGTCGGTGGCCGGTCCGCAGCCATCGGCGCCATACGTTGCGCGCGATCGCGGCCAACCAGGCATCGCCGCCCACCGGATCGGTCAGCTTGTGCGCCTGTCGCCAGGCCTCGAGCAGCGTCTCCTGGACGAGGTCTTCAGCGGCGTCGCGGCCGCCGAGATGGGTGCACAGCGCAAGCAGCCGGGAGCGGCTGCGCTCCGTGAACAGGGTTTGGGTCGCGTGGGTCACCGGCGAGATTCTCCTGCATTGGTCCGTTGCAGGCAGATCGCGCGAATTGCCCACGAACCAACGCCGTTATTCGGATCCGCTGCGCCGGATTGGCCGATGCTAACGTGGAAACCCATGGACCTCACGAGCCTCGAGGTGGAGTTCGAAGGCGAGCTCTTCCATTGGCGCGGCCCTTCGCCGTACCACTTCATCAGGGTGCCGGAGGGCATATGTGAGGGGATCCGCGAGGTCGCGAACGCGGTGAGCTACGGCTGGGGAGTGATCCCCGTCACGATCCGTATCGAGAGCACTCAATTCGAGACTTCCCTGTTCCCCAAGGACGGCGGCTACGTCGTCCCGATCAAGGACAAGGTTCGCCTTGGCGAAGGGCTCACCCTGGGTGACACGGTCACGCTGGAGCTGGCCATCCGTTCCTGACCCACTCCTCGGCTGGAATGAAACGAGGCCCCGGTCTGCGACCGGGGCCCCGTTCATGTGCGTTACCAGCGCGGACTAGGGCGCCGTCGGGTTGGTGACGTGGATCGTCATCGTGCCGCCGGCGTTCTGGGTCGTGACGAGAATCGTCACGTCAGAGTCCGCCGTCATGGTCGAGTTCTGCGGGTTGCTCGCATCCCAGTAGGCAGTCGGGCTGCTGTCGGTGAACTGCGGGATCGCCGCAAGGCTCGTGGGCCACGCGCAGAGATACTCGATCGACTGGTTCGGGCCCTTCCCGACCACCACCTGCTTATGCAGGCCGGCGCACGGCAGTTCGTCACCAGTCTCGGGATCCAGCGTTGGTCCCGCAGGAACGGCCTGCAGGCCGAACGTCGCATCGAACGGCTGGCGCCGATTGCTCGGCCGGGTGCCGTCCGAGTAGGAGAACGGAGCTGGGCGAGCGTCGATCGGCAGGGCAAGGCCATGGCCGGGGTGCTCGCTGTTGTTGTTGTCGCTGTAGGTCTCGTCGATCATCCAGACCAGGAGGCCGTCCTGGAAGGCGAAGTGCTCGACCTTGTCCGGATCGGTCAACGCGAAGCTGAACTGGTACGGACCAGTCTCGAGACCCGCATCGTAGTCGACGTAGTTCCGGTTCTCGGCGATGTAGTACCGGTCGCCAACCGTCTCCTCGGAACCGTCGCTGATCTTGAAGCCGCCCTCGGCAGTCCATCCGTCTTCGCCATCTTCAACGTCATCGGTGAAGATCGTGGTGCCGCCGCTCCTGACGACGAAATCGTCCAGGAAGGCGTTTGCCAGGTGGACGCCGCCGTCGCTGAAGAAGCGGAAGCGGAAGAGGGTGTCTGCTGAGCCACCCGGCACGGCGTACCGGAGAGTCTTCCAGCGACCATTCGACGACCCATCGAGGGGCGACCCGGTCTGGGTCCAGGTGGCGCCGGCGTCCGTCGAGTACTCGGCGAACAGGTAGTCGTACCCGGCCTCGATGTCGTACCAGGCCCTGGCCGTGACGGTCGCGCGGCTCACGCCGCTGAGGTCGAATGAGTTGGTCAGGGTCGTGTTCAGGTCGTCCGCGCTGCTCGTCCACCAGGCGTGGCCGCCAGCGGGGGTCGTGTAGTCGTTCACCACGGCTTGGTCGGGAACGTCAACGATCACGGCCTGCGCCTGGTCGGCGACCTGGCGGGCCGCCGGGCTGAGGACAAAGTCGCCGCTCTCGCCTCCGGACACGACCTCGTAGTCGAGCCAGCCGAGCTGGAGCTTCTCCCACGGGCCCATGTAATCGGGGCGGTTGCCGATGTCCTCGGTGCCGTCGCCGATCCACGAGCCGGACGACATGAGCGTCCAGAACGCGGTGCCGTTCTCGCCGGCGTTGGTGTCGTAGAAGTCCGGCAGGCCGAGATCGTGCGCGTACTCATGCGCAAAGACGCCGAGTCCGCCGTTCTCGCCCTCCACGGTGTAGTCACCGATCCAGAAGCCGGTGTTGCCGATCTGCGAGCCGCCGAAGAGCACATCGGTGCCGTTGACGGTCGGGCCGGTCAGGCCGAAGTCGGTCGGGTTGACGTACCAACGGTGCGACCAGATCGCGTCTCCGCCCTGGGCACCACCGCCAGCATCCTCGCCCTCGCCGGCGTGCACCGCCTGGAAGTGGTCGATGTAGCCGTCCGGCTCGTCGAAGTTGCCGTCGTTGTCGTAATCGTTGCGATCCCAGACATCGAAGGTCGCAAGGTAAGCCTTGATGTCGGCATCCGACATCCCGGCATTCTTCTGCGCCTGGTACCAGGCGTTGCCCGAGTCCTCGATGAACTGCCAGGCGCCGCCGAAGTCCTCGATGGCGTTGTCGCCGTACGTGGAAGCGTTGCCCGGAACCTGCACCCAGTCGCTGACGCCGCCCGCGAGGGTGTAGTTGCCGGATGACTGCTTGGTGTAGAAGTCCGCCATGGAGTCGGAGGGACCGAAGAACTTGTCCTCGTAATAGGCCCGGTTGAAGTCAGGCCGCCAGAGGCGGAAGTTGTCGTACGGGAGGTCCGCGTTGTAGTCCGAGTTGTCAACGCCGTTGACAATCTCGCGGTTCGGTTTGGGGATCTCGTTGTGCAGCGGACCCGGCACCGTGCCGAAGCGGCCGCTTCCCTGCTCGCCGAACTCCGAGAGGATCGTGAAGAGGCGGCCGGTGCCCGTGACCGCAGCCTCGAAGTACTTGTCGTCCGCCAGCTGCACGACGCCATCGGCGTTCGGCGAAGCCTGGCCGGACAGGATCAGTCGCTGGGCAGCCTCACGGCGGGCGTCCTGCCGCGCGGTGAAGGGTCCCGGTCGGTTGTCGGCTCGCATCGCGGCCCCGGGCGCGCGATCTGCCACGGGAATCGCGGCCACCGACGGCGCCGCGAAACCAATGGTCATCAGGCCGGCCACGGCCCAAACCGTGGCGCGGCGGACTAACGTCCGCATGCTGAAAATACCCCTCTACGTTCGTTTTTCGCTCAAGGCCGTTGCAGCTCTTGGCCGAGCAAGTGAGGGGCCAATCCTAGACCAACGCGTCGCCCGACGTAGGCAAGGCGAGATCAGCAGGCGAATTCGCGGTGTCTGCGCGCACTTCTGACCGGCTGTAACCGCGCGGACGTGGGACCGTCAGTCTCGGAGCTGCAGACGGGCTACCTCGCTGCCGATGGCGCGTCCCTGCTCGAGACCGAGCTCGATAGCCGAGCGGAAGTGGATCCCGCCATACAGCCGTGAGATTGCCGCCTCGGACGCCGCCGCCTGGATCGAAGCGAACTGACGCGTCCCGAGCCCGCGCTCCTCGTGCGTGCGGTCCACGAAGCCGATCGTGCCGAACTGGGCGGTGAGGACCGTCGCAGCCGCACCGGACTGCATCGAGTGCCCAGACGTGTACTCCGGGAACGACGGTGTCGTTACCGGCAGCGGATCACCCCACGCCGGATCGATCGCCTTCCGGATGTACGTGATGGGACGCAAGTAGCTGTAGAGGAACTTCGTCCGCCAGCAGTGGACGAACGCATCCGAGACTGCCATGCCGAGCCGCGCGAATCCTTCGGCCGCCGCCGCCAGCGAGACGTCCTGCTGGCGGGCGAGCTGAAGCCAGATCGAGAGTGAGTGGCCACCTGGGGTGGCTGTGATGCCCGGGTTATCGGCCCAGAACTGGGCGATCTCGAGCTGCTCGGGACTCAACGAGTCGACCGTCACCTTCACCTCCAGGGCCTCGGCGAAGCCTGCCGAGGATGGATCGGTGGAGTACGCCGGCGGTGGACCCGGATCGGTCGACTGCCCATAGGGGATGAACGTCCGGTTGCTGCCCCAGTGGGGCTGGAGGGCGGGCAGGAACGCGGGTGGCGTCGGCTCCCAGAGGCCTGGCCCCACTGGCGGGACATAGGTCGGATCGACGTTGCGGCGGAATCCCTCGTGACCCCCGTCGCCCTTCGACCACTCGAAGATTGCGCGGGCGATGTCGCGACCACGGCTGACGGATCGCAGCTGCATCGCGCGCGGGGCGGTGGCGATATGGGCTGCCTCGAGCTGCTCCACCGCTGCCTGGCGTTCTGACAGCGCGGTGGGAAAGAGCAGGCGCGTCATCTCCGCCAGCGACGCGCTCGCCACCAGGGGCCACGCGTAGGCGGCGTCCCGCCCCGGGTGATCGATACCGGGCAGCCCGCTCACGATCCCGCGGAGTGACCGCCACTCAGGCATCCCCGGCACCAGTGACTCGTACAGCGCGACGCCGGCATACCCGATGGCACGCGCCGCCACGGGTGGGCTGTAGCCAGGCGTTGTGCGGAGGTGCGTGAGAATTTCATCGGTCCAGGCGGTGACGACGCCAGCATCGAACTCGCTCGCCGGCGCGGGTCGGGCTGGTGAGCCCACGGCGGCGCCTGCCCGTCCAGGCGCCATCAGGGCCAGCGGGCCGAGGGCAGCGCCCCCGAGCGTGGCCTTCAGAAGCGCACGTCGCGATATCGGTGTCTTGAAGCGCGTCATCAGAAACTCCTAGAGCGCGCGGCC
>DASSCW010000169.1:0-6008 GCA_035697465.1 Candidatus Limnocylindria bacterium
CAGGATCCCCGGCAAAGCCGGCGCGACTGGCCGAGGCCACGTGTGCAGCAGGGCGATGGCGCCGTCCCCGTGAGCTGCCGCTCCGTCCACCACGCTGCGAAGGATCTCATCCGCGCTGCGCCCCGGTTCCCACTCGTTCGATTCAATATGCCAGCCGATATGCCGGTACCCGAACCCGCGCAGCGCCTCGACCAGCTCGGCTCGATCGGCGCCGTTGCCGAACGGGGCGCGGAACCACGGGCGCGGGTCGTGGCCGGTCACGGAGCGGATCACCGCCTCGGCGTCTCGCACGTCGCGCTCCAGACCCTCGAGATGGAAGAGCGGCAGGCGCGCGTGGTAGAAGGAGTGGTTGCCAATGAGGTGACCGGCGCCGGCGATCGAACCGGCGAGGTCCGGGAAGGCCTCTGCCCAGCGACCCTGGATGAAGAACGTGGCCCGCGCGCCGGCGGCCGCCAGCGCCTCCAGGATGGCGGGCGTGCGGTCGCCGTCGTTTGGCCGATCCGGGTGCTCGGCATCGAACGTGAGCGCGACGCGCATCGGCTCCGTCACTTCTCGACCCCGGTGATGACGATGCCCCGCATGAAGGCACGTTGCGCGAAGAAGAAGACGATCATCGGGATGACCAGGGTCATCATCGTCGCCGCCTGGACGAGCTCGATCTGCTCGCTGTAGATGCTGTTGAAGGCGGCGAGCCCGGTCGCGATCGGCTGCAGATCCGGCTTGGCGGACAGGTACAGCAGCGGCTCGAAGTAGAGGTTCCAGGTGTAGACGATGTGGAACACGGCCACGGCCACGATCACCGCCCACGACTGCGGCAGGATGACCGAGGTGAGGATTCGAAACGGACCCGCACCGTCGATCTTCGCCGCGTCGTCCAGCTCGCGCGGCAACGTCATGAAGTATTGCCGCAGCAGGAATACGTCGTAGGCGTTCGCGAAGAAGGCGGGCACCAACAGGGGTAACCAGGTGCCGACCCAGCCCAGCTTGACGAAGATCGTGTAGGTCGGGATCAACGTCACCGCGGCGGGCAGGAAGATCGTCGACAGGAGCAGCAGGAACAGAATGTTGCGGCCAGGGAATCGGAACCGCGAGAAGCCGTAGGCCACCAGCACGCAGGAAAGCAGCGTCCCGGCCGTGCCGATGAGCGCCAGCGCTGCCGTGTTGAACAGCAGCCGCGGGAAGTCGATTATCGTCCAGGCATCCGCGTAGTTGCTCCACTTCGGAGCCAGCGTCCAGGAGCGGTCGAGCGCGCGCCACGAGCCCTCCCAGGTGATGAGCCCAGCGACCGGGTTGGCGGGATCGACGAATTCGCTCTCCTGGCGCCCCTTGGTGACCAGGGCCAGGTCGCGCGTCACGCCGTCAATGGGTACCTGGTAGACGTCGTAGGCGCGGCCCTCGAATTCGAACGTCAGGGGCTCTGCCGGCCAGAGCGGCGAACCCGACTCGCTGATCTGCTCCGTCGACTTCAGGGAGATCGCGATGGTGCGCAGCATCGGCGACAGGAAGGCCGCCAGGAGCACGACCGCGAAGAAGGTCACCCCGAAGGACTTGAGGGTCGTGCCCTGAACCCGGCGGCGTGGACGGGCGAGCTCGACCTCGGCCACCGGGATCGGCGGCGCTCCGACCAATTCGGCTTCGGTGGCCACTAGCGCGTATCCCCGGCGTAGTAGACCCAGTAGCGGGCGCTCCAGAAGAGGAGCAGGGTGGCGGCCAGGATGATGACGAACAGGAACCAGGCCAGCGTCGCGCCGGCCGACATGTCCTGGAAGGTGAAGAAGGTCTTGTAGAGGTGCACGTTGAAGAAGAAGGTCGTGCCACCCGGCCGCCCGTCACCGCTGTTGAGCACCAGCGGAACGAGGAAGTACTGGAGGACGCCAACCGTGCCAAGGGTGATGTTGTAGAAGATGACCGGCGACATCAGCGGCAGGGTCACGTGGCGCAGCTGGCCCCACCAGCCGGCGCCGTCCACGCGGGCCGCGTCGTACAGCTCGGTCGGCACGTTCTGCAGCCCTGCCAGGTTGATGATGATCGCGCTACCGATCCCCCATAGGCCGATCAGCACTAGGGCCGGGTAGATCGTGCTGGGATTGTTCAGCCAGTCCGGACCGTCGACTCCGAAGAGCGACAGCAGGCCGTTGATCCAACCCGTCTCGGAGTTCAGCATGCCGCCCCACGCGAAGAGGGCCGCGACGAAAGGGATCACGAACGGCATGAAGAAGAGCGCCTGGAAGTAGCGCGCTCCGCGCAATGAGGGGCTGTTGAGCAGCATCGCGAGGCTGAATGGCAGCAGGAGCCCGATCGGCAGGGCGACCGCGGCGAACTTGAAGGTGACGAGCAGCGCATCCCACGTCCGGGGGTCGCTGATCAGCTGCTCGTAGTTGGCCAGGCCGACGAACTGGACGGGCCGGTCCTGGATGAGGTTGATGTTGGTGAAGGTGAAGACGAGGGTGGCGACCATCGGCCCCAGGGTCAGGAGCAGGAAGCCCAGCATCCAGGGCGAGATGAAGACAAGGCCCCAGATGGCTTCGACCCGGGACAGGTCGAAGCGCGGCGGCCGGACCTGCCCGGCGTTCGATCCCTCGAGCTCGACGATCGCCATCTAGCCCTCCGTTGACGAAAGTGGGCCCGCCCGCCGCGGACGGCAGGCGGGCCCGCGTGGATCAATCCTCCGGTCTGTCGTAGATCGTCTGGAGCTCCTCTCGGAGGCCCTCGATCTCCGCAGCGAGGTCAAGGCCCTCGGTGCTGCGCAGCACCGATTCGAATGCCACCACCGCGGCGAACGCCGCCTGGTAGTTCGGAGTCCATCCCTCGAAGCTCGGATTGTCGGCATAGGCCACGCTGTCCTTCGCGACCTGCCAGTCGACGCCCTGCGTCCACCGCTCTTCCAGGCCTGCGAAGAAGGGCTCCTGGTCGGCGGTCCGGGCGGGCATCCCGCCGTAGATGCCGAGCAGGTCCTGTGCGGCGTCACCAATCAGGTAGGTGAGCACCTCGAATGCCTCTTCCGGATGCTCGGTATCGCCCCAGATCCGGAAGGTGTCGGCGTTGAAGTTGGACGTGATGGTGCCGTTGTTCGACGGCACGGCCGCGATGTCCCACTGCGGGTCGATCGGATCGCCGGCGTCATCCACCGGGGAGGTGCAGCAGGTGTACCAGAGGTGCGAAATCGCCATGGCCGCCTTCCGCGCCTGGAACGGGTTCTCGTTCCCGAACTCAGGAGCGTCACGCAGCGCCTCGGTCATCGTGATGTGATGCTCCCAGATGTTGTCGTAGTGCCAGGCCCAGGCGTCCTGCCACGGGTCCGGAATCTGGGCGGTCTCGCCGTCATCGGCCACCAGGCTCCCCGCGCCGAAGTACGACCCAATGGCACGCAGGTCCTGGAAGACGGGCTCATAGCCGTACTGGTCGATCTGGGTGGGATCGAAGTCGGCCTCGCTGGCGTCATTGCCGTTGACATCGACGGTCAGTCGCTTCGCGACCTCCCGCAGCGTATCGAAGTTCCATTCGACTTCATCGCCGTCGAGGACGTACGGATCCCCGAAGGTATGCGGCGGATATTCGAGCCCCGCCTCGTCGAACATGTCGCGGTGGTAGTAGGTCATCGATGGATAGATGGCGAACGGCAGGCCTTCCTGGCCAAACTCATCGCTTCTGTAGAAGTCCACCGAGCCTTCGGTGTACTGAGTCAGGTCGTGACCGCTCGAGGCGATGACGTCCGTCAAGTCAAGCCACTGGCCGTGGAAGGCCTCCGCCCCGGAAACGCCCACGGGACCGACGATGTCGGGTGCGTTGCCACCGGCGATCTGCACCGACATCGCGTCGAAGGCGGAGTCGTAGTCGACGACCTCCAGGACGAGCTCGATGTCGTCGTGGCTGGCGTTGAACTCTTCTACCACGCGCTCCTCGGTTGGGACCTGCGTCTCCGCATTGTCACCTGCGCCGAGGCAGCAGAACCAGCGAATCTCGACGACCTCTCCGGTACCTTGGCTGGCGGCCGCCCCGCTGCCACTCGGCGACGTGGTCCCGCCGCCACACGCGGCCAGGACGATCGCAAAGGTCGCGAGTGCCGCGCCCAGGCGCGGGATGGTGCTGCGCATAACTGCCCTCCTACTCGGATTGATGTCCGGCATAGCACTCGTCAGGCGTGTCGTCTGCGGCCCGCCTCCTCTCCCCCGTTCCCCGGCACCATGGGGGCTCTGCGGCCCACCAGGCCGGCCGCCGCAACGAGCGGCGGTTCGGATTGGTCCCAACTGGCGCGGGTGACGTTCCGCTCGAGGTAGTAGCGGGTGCGATCGCCGCGGACGTAGCTCCGGGCGATCTCGACGGCCGCCCCGTCATCGGCATAGGCGAGGCCGTCGACCTGGAGCGCCAGCGATCGTGGCGGGAAGCCGAGCAGGCGCGCCTCCCTGGTGCGCAGCAGGACCGGCTCCACCGTCTCGCGGGCGCGGACGATGCGCGTCCCGAATCGCTCGGCCAGGACGTCGTACAGCGAGCGCCGCTCGAGATCCATGCCCAGCAGCTGCGGGAAGCGCTGCGCCGGCAGTCGTACCTGCTCCAGGATCATTGGCTCCCCACCTCCGAGCCGCAGCCGCTCCAGATAGACAACCGACGCGCCGGCCGGAAGGTTCAATCCGGCCGCGACCACTTCACCGGCAGGTTCGACACGGGCCGTGACGAGCTTGGTGGAGGCGTCGAGCCCGCGCCGCTCCATCTCCTCGGCGAAGCTCATGACGCCGGCGATGTTGCGCTCGATGCGCGGCGGGAGAACGAACGTGCCGCGACCCCGCGTACGCTCGATGCGCCCCTCGCGGACGAGCTCTCCCAGGGCATGGCGGATGGTGATGAGGCTGCATCCATACCGAGCGGCGAGCTCACGTTCGGTGGGAAGGCGATCGCCGGAGCGGAACTCTCCTGACTCCAGGGCAGCGCGCAGGTCGAGGTACACCTGGTGGTGCAGCGGGATCGGCCCGACCTCCAACTGGAATCGCGCCATCGGCCTCCCTCGATGCCATGCCGTCAGTCACCCTTGACGGCGATTGCTCATAACGTTATAAGCATCGGGTCGGCTGCCGTCAACCATGAAATCGGCCGGATACCGGCCGGCGAGAGAGACGAATTGGGCATCAAGGTCGCGGTCATCGGTGGCGGCAGCACCTATACGCCGGAGCTAATCGACGGCCTCGCCGCTCGGCATGCCCGCCTCCCCATCGACGAGCTGGTCCTGCATGACCTGGACGACGCCCGGCTGCAAGTGGTCGGCGGGCTCGCGGGCCGCATGCTCAATCGGGTCGGGTGGGGCGGCCACCTGTCGCTCAGCACCGATTCAGCGGCTGCCGTCGATGGCGCCGACTTCATCCTGATCCAGCTGCGGGTCGGCGGCCAGCTCGCTCGCCTCTCGGACGAGTCGCTGCCGCTCGAGTTCGGGACGGTCGGCCAGGAGACGACCGGCGCCGGCGGCTTCGCCAAGGCGCTGCGCACCGTGCCGATCGTGCTGGAGCTGGCCGAGCTGGTGAAACGTCGGGCGGCACCGGGTGCCTGGATCGTCGACTTCACCAACCCGGTTGGGATCGTCACTCAGGCACTGCTTGACGCGGGCCATCGGGCGATCGGCCTGTGCAACGTCGCCATCTCGTTCCAGCGCCGGTTCGCCGAACAGCTTGGCGTCGAGCCGGAGCGCGTCACGCTCGAGCACGTGGGCCTGAACCACCTGAGCTGGATCACCGCCGTCCATGTCGACGGCGGGGATCGGCTGCCGCAGATCCTGGACGAGGACGCGCCGGACATCGCCGAGATGCTGAAGCTGCCGGTGGCGGATGTCCGCGCGCTCGGCGCGGTCCCCTCCTACTACCTGCGCTACTACTACGCATTCGACGAGGTGCTCGCCGAGCAGCGGGCCGGCCACCGGCGCGCCGAAGAGGTCATGGATCTCGAGCGACAGCTGCTCGAGATGTACGCCGATCCGACGCTCGACACCAAGCCGTCCCTGCTCGAGCATCGCGGCGGGGCTTACT
>DASSCW010000170.1:0-10230 GCA_035697465.1 Candidatus Limnocylindria bacterium
ATCGCGGTGGTCGCGGCGCTGACGCTGTCCGCCGCACGCCGGCGCCGCGAGGTGGCACTGCTGCGCACGCTCGGCATGAGCGGAGGCCAGTCACTTGGGCTCACGCTGGTCGAGCACGCGCCGTCGGTCCTCCTGGCCGTCGTGCCAGGGCTGGCACTCGGCATCGGCATCGCGTATCTGCTTGGTCCGGGAATGGGACTCTCTGCCTTTGCGGGGGGCGGGGAAACCCTCGACCTGCGCGTCGATTGGCCGGCGGTGGGCCTCGTCAGCGCTGGGCTGGTCGCGGTCGTCGCGCTGGCAATTGGCGTCGGCACGCTTGCCGCTCGCCGGGCCGGGGCAGCGGACGCGATGCGGTTCGGCGACGATTGAGCGGTCGATGAAGAACGAGATGACCGACGCGATCAGCGACATCGTCGACCTGCGGCCTGATGAGAATCCTGCGGTCGCGTCGCAGCGCCCCCGCGCGCTTAGCGGCAGCGAGGCGTTGATCGTCTGCGACAACCTCGTGAAGATCTACAAAGTCGCCGACCTCGAGGTGGTCGCACTGCAGGGGCTGGACCTGCTGGTGGAGAGCGGCGAGTTCATCGCGCTGGTGGGCGCATCGGGCAGTGGCAAGAGCACGCTTCTCAACATCCTGGGCGGGCTCGACGTGCCGTCGGCGGGACGCGCCACCGTCGCCGGGCACGCCCTCGGCGAGATGGGCACGGCCGAGCGAACCGCTTATCGCCGCCGGGTGATCGGCTTCGTCTGGCAGCAGTCGGCGCGCAACCTGCTGCCCTACCTGACCGCCACCGAGAACGTGGAGTTGCCGATGCTGCTGGAAGGCATCTCCGCCGATCAGCGGCAGGCTCGGGCTGCGCACCTGCTCGACCTCGTCGGCCTGGCGGACAGAGGCGACCACCGGCCCGATCGGCTTTCCGGCGGTGAGCAGCAGCGCGTCTCGATCGCCGTCGCGATCGCCAACCGGCCGGCCGTCCTCTTCGCCGATGAGCCCACCGGGGAGCTCGATTCGGAGACGGCCCAGCAGATCTTCGACCTGCTGCGCTCCATCAACCAGGAGTTGGGCGTGACGATCGTCGTCGTCACCCACGACCCGCTGGTCAGCGAGCGCGTGACCCGCACGATCGCGATTCGCGACGGGCGCACCTCGACCGAGACCCTGCGACGCGCGGCGATTTCCGACGCCGGCGAGCATCACCTGGTGGCCGAGGAGTACGCGGTGCTCGACCGGGTCGGCCGGCTGCAACTCCCCCGCGCGCACGTGGAGGCGCTCGGACTGCACCGCCGCGTCCGGCTGGTGCTCGAGGATGACCACATCACCGTCTGGCCCGATCGCGACGACGGGAACGGAGGCGCGCCATGACGGCGGAGCTCAACGGGAAGCCGATGGTGCAGACCGCCGGCCTCGTTCGTGACTACACGACCGGCGGCGGCACGGTGCGAGCGGTCGCCGGCGTCGACCTCCGCGTCGAAAAGGGCGAGCTGATCGCCGTTCGCGGGCGCTCCGGCTCGGGCAAGACGACGCTGCTCTCGCTCATCGGCGCGCTCGAGCGGCCGACGGAGGGCACCGTCTCCGTCGACGGGCAGGTCATCTCGGCTCTCTCCGAGTCAGAGCTGGTCGGCTTCCGCCGCAGACGCATCGGCTTCATCTTCCAGGCCTTCGGACTGTTGCCGATCCTGTCGGCAGCCGAGAATGTCGAGGTCCCACTGCGGCTGATCGGTGCCGAGCCGGCGTCACGTGATGCCCGCATCGCGGAGCTGCTCGAGATGGTTGGCCTCGGCGATCGGATGCGCCACCGGCCGCACGAGCTATCCGGCGGTGAGCAGCAGCGGGTTGCCATCGCGCGGTCGCTGGCCAATGCCCCGTCACTGCTCCTGGCCGATGAGCCCACCGGACAGCTCGACTCCCAGACCGGCCACGGCATCATGGCGCTGCTGCGGCGGCTGGTCCGCCAGCAGGGCGTGACCGCGATCGTGGCCACGCACGATCCGGCCATGCTCGACGTCGCCGACCGGGTGATCGAGCTGCGCGATGGCCGCATCGCCCGCGAGGACGACCAGCGCGCCTGACTCACCGACCAAGCGAAAGGCAACGCACCAAGTCACCGATTCGGTGATGGTCAACCGGGAATTCAGCGGTTTCGTCGTCGCTGGCGGCTCCGTCCGGGAATCCGTGGCACGGAATCTGCACCCCGGTGCGCGATACGCACCGGGGGACATCATGCGGCCCGACGGCCAGGAATCTCAGCGAGCACCACGGGCGTTCGTGATCGAGGACGACGTCCCGACGCTGCACCTGCTCACTGAGCTCGTCGCCTCGCTTGGCATGGAGCCGGTGCCATTCACCAGGATCACTTCCGCGCGGCGGGCGATGCGCGAGCGCAAGCCGGCGGTGGTCGTGATCGACGACGAACTTCCAGATGGACGCGGTACCGAGCTGGTGCGGGAGCTGCGGGCCGATCCGCGCGCGCAAGACGTGAAGGTGCTCTTCTGCACCGCGGCGGAACCCGCCCGGCAGCGCGAGATCTCCCTCCTGGCTCCGGTGATCGGCAAGCCCTTCCGGCTGCGCGACATGGAGCGCGCATTGGCTGAGGTGGCTTCCGCCTGAGTCGGTTCGCGGCCAACGAATCGGCTCATTCTCGCCGACTTCCGGTATGCGAATGGGGGAAGCGCTAACCGAGTCGCGGCCGATCTGGCCCGCCGCGTCCGCGCGGGCTGAGCGTGGCAGAAGGATGGCATCAGCTACCACTCTCGCTCCGAGCCACTTAACGCTACGGGCATGCGCATTCCGCGACTGGGAGCGTCGGACCCACGGAATGTCCCCCTCCTGATCGAGCGCCAGGGTGCGCCCTGAGGGCGTCGCGGCTCGGCTACCCTCTGCCCGCATGGGCGCCGATGACCTCACCGCTGTGATCCTGAGCAATGAGTACCCGCCGTCGGTGTATGGGGGCGCCGGGATCCATGTTGCCGAGCTGACCCGCGCCCTCTCCACCCGGATCGGCCTCGACATCCGCACCTTCGGCGACCACGACGAGCAGCGTCCACGTTTCCGCGTGCGCGGCTATCCACCGCCCCACGACCTGGCCGGCGCCGATGAGCGCATGCGCGGTGCATGGTCCGCGCTCTCCCGCGACCTGGCGATGGCCATCGACCCGGTCGACGCCAACGTCGTCCACGCGCACACCTGGTACACCCACCTGGCCGCCCTGCTGATACGGCAGGCGTACGGCATCCCGCTGGCCGTCACCGTCCACTCACTCGAGCCCCTGCGGCCATGGAAGCGGGAGCAGCTGGGCGGTGGCTACGACGTGTCGAGCTGGGTCGAGCGCCAGGCCCTCCAAACGGCCGATGCAGTCGTCGCGGTGAGCCACGGCACCCGTGACGACGTGCTGCGCCTGTTCGACGTGGAGCCCGGCCGGGTGCACGTGATCCATAACGGCATCGACGCCGAGTTCTTCTCGCCCGACCCAGCGACTGACGCGCTCGATCGGTACGGCGTCGACGCATCCCGACCCTACGTCCTGTTCGTGGGGCGCGTCACGCGCCAGAAGGGCATCGTCCACCTGGTGCGCGCCATCCGCCACCTGGACCCGGGGTTCGGCGTGGTGCTCTGTGCCGGGCAACCGGACACGCCGGAGATCGCGCGCGAGATGGAGGAAGGCGTGCAGGCGGCGCGGGCGCATCGGTCCGACGTCGTCTGGATCCCGGAGATGCTGAGCCGCGCCGACGTGCGGCAGCTCTACAGCCACGCGGCGCTGTTCGTCTGCCCATCGGTCTATGAGCCGTTCGGGATCATCAACCTGGAGGCCATGGCCTGTGGCAGGCCGGTGGTCGCGAGTGCCGTCGGCGGCATCCCGGAGGTGGTCGTGGACGGTGAGACGGGCAGCCTCGTGCCAGTGGCGCTTAGCGCGGATGACCCGATGACGCCGGTGGACGCCGAGGCCTTCGAGCGCGACCTGGCCTCCGCCGTGAACCGACTGATGGCCGATGCGGGCCTGCGTGACCGAATGGGGCGCGCCGGCCGCGAGCGAGCGATCGCCGAGTTCAGCTGGGAGACGATCGCCGATCGCACGGTGGAGCTGTACCGCACGCTCATCGGATCCTGATGACCTGATTGACACCCGGCCGTTGCGGCCGGCGGGTCACTGGACCAACGAGCCGTTGCACCCCTGTCGCTCTGTGGTCATCCGATCCGCCAGTTGGGAATCTGGCTAAGGAGCCCGGCCGATGAGGAGTTCCTTGGTCCAGTGACCCACTGACCGCACCATGGAGCTCTACCGCTCGCTGATCGCTCGGTCCGCTACCTCGTCATAGACTGCCGCTGTGGGCCGGCTTTGGCCGTGGGTACAGCAGTCATTGGCGGCGGATGGTTCGATTGCCAGCTACTCGCTGCTGCTCGGCATCATCGCTCCCGTGGTCATCCTTGCCCTGGCCCTTCTGCCCCCTCCCGTCATTCCGATTTTCTCCGACCGCGGCTGCCTCCAATGCACGAATGAGTAGGCGATAAGCGTGGCGAAGGTCGCCGTTGCGTTGGTCGCGGGGATCGTCGTGCTCGTGGCCCTCTTCCCGGCGAGCGGACCCGCAGCCTCGTGTTACTCGCTGGTTGGCTACCGCGTGCCATGCGGAGATGGCCTCAACTAGGCCGCAGGCGCCGCAACTGCTGGCGTTGTCGGGTTGGCGCTCTGGCTGACCGTCCGGCAGGTCCTCGCGGCTGTGCTCGCAGGCTTGGTCGTGTTTGCCCTTCTCTTTCCGTGGGGTGGCGGCCAGGTCTCCTTCCCACCCACGTGTTTCGGGATGTTCGGCCTGTACCACACCGTGCCTTGCGAAGGATGGCCGGCCCTCGCCGCCGGAGGCTTGACAACCGGCGTCGTCGTATTGGCACTCTGGCTGTATGACCGACGCCGCTGAACTGATCCCGCCGGCCGGTCCCAGGCAGACGGATCCATCGGGGACCCGGTAGCATCAGCCTCCCGTGACCGAGACGAGTCCCCGCCCGGCGCCGCGCCAGACAGACGGCCCCGTGCTGGTCGCGACAGACCTGCGCAAGCGCTACGGCTCGCTCCAGGCAGTCGACGGCGTCTCGTTCGAGGTGGCCGCTGGCGAGGTGTTCGGCATTCTCGGGCCGAACGGAGCCGGTAAGACGACCACGCTCGAGATGATCGAGGGCATGCGCCCGATCGACTCCGGCAGCGCGATCGTGGCCGGCGTCGACGTTCGGCGCGATCCGCGCGGGGTCAAGGCGCGGATCGGCATCCAGCTGCAGGCCTCCAGCTTCTTCGATGAGCTGAACCTCGTGGAGCTGCTCAACCTGTTCGGCCACCTTTATGGTCGCGATCCTGACCCGATGGCGCTGCTGGCCGAGGTGGAGCTCACCGAGAAGGCGCGCTCGCAGGTCCGCACCCTATCCGGCGGCCAGAAGCAGCGCTTCAGCATCGCCTCCGCGCTCGTCAATGATCCCGCCATCCTGTTCCTGGACGAGCCGACCACCGGGCTCGATCCCCAGGCCCGGCGCCACCTGTGGGGCGTGGTCCGCGAGCTCGCCTCGCGCGGGCACACGATCGTGCTGACCACGCACTACATGGAAGAGGCGGAGGAGCTCTGCGATCGGGTCGCGATCATGGACAACGGACGCATCGTGGCGCTGGATACGCCGCAGGCCCTGGTCGATGCGCTGCTCGGGCGTGGCTTCAGCAAGGAGCGCGTGGAGCGCCTGGCCAATCTAGAGGACGTCTTCATCGACCTGACGGGCCACGACCTGCGTGAGGGCGAGTAGCTCCGATGAAGTTCGGTGTGCTCTGGGCCCTCTTCATCGCCAGCATCAAGATGTTCGTCCGCAACCGCGCGGCCGTCTTCTTCAGCCTCTTCCTGCCCCTGATCATCATGCTGATCTTCGGCGTCCTGAACTTCGAGGGGACGACCGAGATGGACGTCGGCATCGTCGACGAGGCCGGGAACGAGGGGAGCGCGACCCTCATCGAGCGCCTGGAGGCGTACGAGTACCTGATCCTCCATGACGGCGAGGAGGAAGTGGAGCTCGCCAACCTGGAGAACGGCGAGCGGGACTTCGTGATCGTCATCCCGCAAGGGTGGGCGCCGCCCCAGCCTGGAACCGAATCGGGCCTGGTGGCCTACGCCAGCAATGCCGATCCCGCACAGGCACAGGTCAGCCAGGGACTCCTCCAGCAGGCCGTGGGGCAGGCGCTGTTCGCTCCTGCCGGCGGCGGAGGCGGGGGAGCCTTCGCCGCACCGCTGCGCTTCGAGTCGATCGAGACGCGAGACCTGGGGTACATCGACTTCCTGGTGCCCGGCATCGTGGGCATGACGATCATGCAGCTGGGTCTGTTTGGGGTCGCCTTCGGCTTCGTCCAGCTGAAGCGGACCGGCGCGCTGCGCCGGCTCTTCGCCACGCCGACGTCGCCGGCCTATTTCCTCTCCGCGCAGGTGCTGTCGCGACTCATCATCGGGATCGTGCAGGTGGCGATCCTGTTCGGCGTTGGCATCTGGTTTGGTCTGCAGATGGTCGGCGATTACGTGACGCTGCTGGTCATCGTGCTCATCGGCTCAGCCATCTTCCTGGCCGTCGGCTTCGCGATCGCCGGCTGGGCGAAGAACGAGGACCAGGCAGCGCCGGTTGCCAACCTCATCAGCCTGCCGATGATGTTCCTCTCCGGCGTCTTCTTCCCGCGCGAGGCGATGCCCGAGTTCCTGCGCGGGATCACCCAGTTCATGCCGCTGACCTACGTGAATGAGGCGCTGCGCAGCATCGTGAATGAGGGCGCCGCGCTGACCTCGCTCGCGCCGCAGCTGCTGGGGATGAGCGTGTGGCTGGTCATCACGTTCGTCCTGGCCATCGCCCTCTTCCGCTGGGAATGAGCGCGCCGTGAGTCGCCTGCAGCTGCTCCTCCGCGCCGAGCATGCCGCGCTGTTCGTGGCTGGCATCGTCGCCTACCTGGCGCTGGGCGGGAACTGGCTGCTCGCGATCCCGCTGCTGCTGTCAATCGACCTGTCGATGGTCGGCTACCTCGCCGGCTCACGTGTCGGCGCGATCACCTACAACCTCGGCCACAACCTCGTGGCGGTGGCCGTTGTGGCGGGCATCGGCTGGTGGACCGGGCTCGGCTGGGTACAGCTTCTGGGCGCCGTCTGGCTGGCACACGTCGGGATGGACCGCGCGCTGGGCTACGGGCTCAAGCTGCCGACCGATTTCCGCGACACGCACCTCGGTCGCATCGGCCACTGAGGAATCGCGGCTAGGCGGAAACGGCCAGCTCGTCCGGGATGATTTCAATCAGAGGGCTCTGGGTCATCATCCGGTCCACGTCCGTCCGCTGCCAGTTGCGCGCGACCTGCTCCATGATCCGGCGGCGCTCGACGGGCTCGGTGAGCTCACGCGCGGTGGCCGGCAGGTCGGCCTTGATCGGTCCCTTCAGGTGGAAGGTGACGCGCGGATTGCTCCGGATGTTCGCCATCCATGAGCGTGGGAAGCCCGGCATGCCGCTGATGTACACGCGCCCGTCGATCGCGTGGAAGACGAGCTCGATCCGGCGCGGCTGTCCGGTTTGGCGTCCTGTGGTGGTGAGGTCGATGGTGTGGCCGCGCGAGAGAGCTCGGCGGATGCTGTCGTTCATGTCTCTAGTTTAGTTGCATAGTCAACTACCCGCACGGCGCGTCGCGACGCGCAATCCTGACAGTCCGTGGCAGGAATGAGCCGTACGGTGAGGCCGATAGACTGACGGTGCCGTGACTGACAGACATGATCCGCTGGCGCTCTTTTCGGAGCCGACGCGTGCCTGGTTCTCGGACGCGTTCGTCGAGCCGACACGCGCCCAGGCGCTCGGCTGGCCGGCGATCGCGGCGGGTGAGCACACCCTCCTCCACGCTCCCACCGGCAGCGGCAAGACCCTGGCCGCATTCCTCTGGACGCTGGACCGGCTCTTCACCGCCGAGGAGGCTCGGCCGCGGGATCGCCGCCTGAGGGTGCTTTACGTCTCGCCGCTCAAGGCCCTCACCTACGACGTCGAACGCAACCTGCGAGCGCCGCTGGCCGGCATCCGGCGCACCGCTGAACGTGCGGGCGTCACCCTCCCGGAAGTGCGCGTCGGCTCGCGCACCGGAGACACACCCGCGGATGCGCGCCGTCAGCTGGTGAAGGATCCGCCGGACATCCTGGTCACCACGCCGGAGAGCCTCTACCTGATGCTCACCAGCCAGGCGAGGGAGGCCCTGCGCGGCGTCGAGCACGTAATCGTCGACGAGGTCCACGCGATCGCCGGCACCAAGCGCGGTGCGCACCTCGCCCTCAGTCTCGAGCGGCTGGCCGCGCTGACGGATGTCCCGCCGCAGCGGATCGGGCTGTCGGCAACCCAGCGGCCGCTGGAGGCGATCGCGGCCTTCCTCGGCGGCGCCGGGCCGGACCGCGAGGTCCGCATCATCGACGCCGGCGAGCGAAAGCGCCTTGAGCTGGAAGTTGTCGTCCCGGTCGAGGACATGACCAGGATGGGCGAGGAGCTCGAGCCGGATGAGCAGCCCGGCGGCCCCGCCGCGGCCCCGGACGGGCGTCGCTCCATCTGGCCGTCCATCCATCCGCGGTTGCTGGAGCTCATCCGCGCGCATCGGTCGACCCTGGTCTTCGTCAATTCGCGGCGGCTGGCAGAACGGCTGGCCGCGCGCCTGAACGAGCTGGCCGGCGAGGAGCTCGTGCGCGCGCACCACGGCAGCATCGCCCGGGAGCAGCGCCTCGAGATCGAGGAGGCACTCAAACAGGGGCAACTCCCCGCGCTGGTCGCCACCAGCAGCCTGGAGCTGGGGATCGATATGGGCGCCATCGACCTGGTGATCCAGATCGAGGCGCCGCCCAGCGTGGCGGCCGGGCTCCAGCGGATCGGGCGGGCGGGGCCCCAGGTCGGGGCGCCGTCGAACGGCAAGATCGTCCCGCAGTACCGCGGCGACCTGCTGGAGTCGGCAGTCGTCGTGCGGCGGATGCTGGATGGCGCCATCGAGGAGACGCGCATCCCGCGCAACCCGCTCGACGTCCTCGCCCAGCAGCTCGTGGCCACCTGCGCGGATCGGGCATGGTCGGTCGGCGACCTGCATGCCCTGGTCACCCGCGCTCATCCCTTCCGCGACCTGTCGCGCGAGCAGCTGGAGGGAGTGTTGGACATGCTCTCCGGCCGCTATCCCTCCGACGAGTTCGCCGAGCTGCGTCCCCGGGTGGTGTGGGACCGCGTGGCCGACACGATCACCACCCGCAACGATGCCCGCGTGGTGGCCATCACCTCCGGTGGCACCATCCCGGACCGCGGCCTGTACGGGGTCTTCCTGGCCGGCGACGACGGCGGCAAGGGACGCCGCGTGGGCGAGCTCGATGAGGAGATGGTCTACGAGTCGCGCGTCGGCGAAGTGTTCCTGCTGGGAGCGTCCAGCTGGCGCATCGAGGAGATCAAGCCGGACCGCGTGCTTGTCACGCCCGCTCCGGGCGAGCCGGGCAAGATGCCGTTCTGGAAGGGCGACGGGATCGGCCGCCCCATCGAGCTGGGCCGAGCCATCGGTGCGTTCCTGCACGAGCTGGAGCCGATGAAGGCCGATGTCGCCGAGGCGCTGCTGCGCGACGACCATCAGCTCGACCCATTGGCCGCACGGAATCTGGTCGCCTACCTGGCGGAGCAGCGGGAGACGACCGGCGCGCTGCCCACAGATCGCCAGCTGGTCGTGGAGCGCTTCCGCGACGAACTGGGCGACTGGCGGCTCTGCCTGCTGTCGCCGTTCGGCGGCCGCGTCCACGCCCCCTGGGCGATGGCAGTCGAGGCGCGAATGGCCGAGGAGGGACGGCCGGCACAGGCGATCTGGACCGATGACGGCATCGCCCTGCGCCTGCCGGATGCCACCGAGCCGCCCGGCGAGGAGCTGTTCCTAGTGCCACCCGACGACCTTGACGACGTCCTGATGAGCGCCCTCGGCGGCTCGGCGCTGTTCGCCGCCCACTTCCGGGAGAACGCCGCCCGCGCGCTGCTGCTGCCCCGCCGTCGACCTGGCCAGCGAACGCCGCTGTGGATGCAGCGCCAGCGCAGCTCCGACCTGCTGACCGTGGCCAGCCGCTACGGCTCTTTTCCGATCATTCTCGAGACGTACCGCGAGATCCTGAGCGACGTATTCGACGTCCCGGCCCTGAAGGAGGTGCTGGGAGGGATCCAGTCGCGGGCCATCCGGGTCGCCTCGGTCGAGACGCGGTCG
>DASSCW010000171.1:0-6231 GCA_035697465.1 Candidatus Limnocylindria bacterium
CCGCATCGTCGGCGGGCTTGTCCGGGAGCGTCGCGCCGAAGCGGTTGGCGGCGAGGTCGTCCAGCGTCTGCGCGCGGAGCGAGGGGTTGACCATGTAGCTCGCCACCAGCGTGTCGAAGGCCGGCCCGGCCAGCTGGACTCCGCGTGCCGCGAGCATCGTGACCAGCTGCTTGAGGTCGTGGCCGACCAGCGGCCGATCCGTGCGGTCGAACCAGGCGGGCAGTGGCCGGTCGTCGCTCCAGGGCAGGTACCAGGTCGAGCCGTCCTCGGCGGCCAGCGCGATGCCCAGCAGCGGACGCTCGAGCGGCCGTCCTGTGCCGGCGGCCCAGCCAAGGGCGAGGCGGTCACCACCTTCGTCCAGCCAGGCGTCAAGCTGCTCCCGGTCCTTGTCGTCACGGACGATCCGCGGGGCGACCCCCTCCAGCGCGCCGGCCGGATCAGTGACCGCGTCCGGTGTCGCGCGTGGCTCAGCCGGAGCGTTCGGTGCCGCTCCGGTCGCGGCCACGCCCTCCTTCGCGCCACCCAGCAGGTCGAGCGACAGCTGCAACCCGCTGCCAGTCTCCTGTTCGGCCGGCCCATAGCCGGTGGGCGCGATGCTGGACGGCGGGAGCCGGTCGATGAGCGAGCGGAACTCCAGCTCACGGAAGCGCTGCGCCACCGCGCGGCGGTCGTAGCGGCCCGTTCGCCCCTCGTCCAGGTTCAGCTCCACCGGCAGGTCGGTCACGATGCGCCCGACCTCGCGCGACATGAACGCCGACTCGCGGTGCTCGGCCAGCCGCTCGCGCAGCTTGCCCTTCACCTGGTCGAGGCCCTCGTAGATGGCGTCCAGCGACCCGAACTGCTGCAGCAGCTGGATGGCGGTCTTCTCCCCCACTCCCGGCACGCCGGGGATGTTGTCGCTGGTGTCGCCCTTCAGTGCCTTGTAGTCGAGCATCTGGTCCGGGCGCAGGCCGTAGCGCTCCATGACCTTGGCCTCGTCGTAGATGACGGTGGCCGCGACGCCCATCCTCGTCGTCAGCAGGCGGACGTGATCGTTGACCAGCTGCAGCCCATCGAGGTCGCCGGAGACGATGTACGTGTCGACGCCGGCCCGCCTGGCGTGTTGCACGAGGCTGCCGATGACGTCGTCCGCCTCGTAGCCCTGCAGCTCGCGAATCGGAATGTTCATCATGGCCGCGATCTCGCGCACGATCGGGAACTGGGTGCGCAGATCGTCCGGCATCGAAGGCCGGCCGGCCTTGTACTCGGGGTAGGCGTCGAACCGGAACTGCGGCTTGCCAACGTCGAAGCTGAGCATGGCGAAGTCCGGTTTCAGGTCCTGCATGCCGCGCAGCACGATCTGCAGGAAGCCGAACACCGCATTCACCAGGGTCCCGTCGGACATGGTCAGCGGCGGCAATGCGAAATAGCCGCGGTAGACCAGGCTGGGACCGTCGATCAGCATGAGGATCGGTCGTCGGTCGGGCATCGGAACCTCCAGTCTAGACCGATGAACCCCGGCCAGCGGCCGGTAGAATCGCCTTGTGGCCAACCGCCCGGTCCTCGATCCGTACGCCGTCCTGGGCGTCGCGCGCGACGCATCGGCCCTGCAGGTGGCGCGTGCCAGGCGACAGCTGGCGAAGCGCTTTCACCCCGACCTGCACCCTGGCCAGGACGTCTCAGAGTCGATGCGTCGGGTCAACGAGGCGTGGCACATCCTCTCGTCCGCCCACCGCCGCGCGGAGTACGACCGCGCCCATCCTCGAGCCGGCACGCCGTCGAGCGGCCATTGGGCGCAATCGATGCCGAACCCGCGACCTGCGCAGGCCACCACGGAGCGCAACTGGGCGTCGTGGCGGACATCGGCCGAGGAAACGCGTGCCGCTCCGCGCACTCGGCGCCAGCCTGGAGAGATCCCGGTGGTGACCACCCGGCGTCCACCACCGATGGCGCCGGCCGAACGAACCTTCCGGGACAGCGGATGGGCCGCCCTGCTGGCGGCCATGGTGCTGCTGGCGCTCCTGATCGCGGCGGTGGTGGCCGGCCGGCTTACCTGACGGGTCAGCCGGCGCGCGACTCCGCCGAGAAGCGCAGGTACAGCCCGGCGAGCAACACGCCGACTCCCAACCCGATCAGCACCAGCCACGGCAGGCGCGGGTCGTTGTTGGAGAAGATCTCGCGATTCGTGTCTGTGTTGGTGACGATCGGCTCGGTCGGGGTGCTCTCGTCGTCGGACGCGCGAGTCTGCTGGCCGTCTTCCGAGCTGAGGCTCCCGGGCGCCCCCGTGTCCCCGCCCGACGTGAGGCTTCGAGGGCTGACCTCCTCGCCCGCGGCGTCCAGTGGAGAGCCCACGGCGGGGTTGTCACCAACATTCTGAAACTGGCCCGCATTCGAGAATGCGTTCAGGACACCGGACGTGCCGATCGCGCCGACCATGACCAGGGCAAACCCGCCGGCCATGACCGGTGCGGCGAGGCGGCGCATCCAGCCGCTGCGCTTGGCGCGCGGTTCGGCCACCGGCGGAATGAGCTGCAGGCGACGCGACGGGACGAGGTCCGGCAGCTCGGCCAGGGCGCTCTGCAGCGTCGTGAGCTCGTCCACGACACCAGTGCACTGCGGGCAGGCGCTCACATGGGCGCGCAGCTCGGTGTCGGCCGCCACATCGGGGTCAGCACCGGCCAGCGCCGCCAGGCGCTCGTCGTCGGGATGAATCTGGTGCTGCATCGTCATCGGTCCAGACGCCCTCAGCGCTCGAAGAGTTCCCGGTGCTCCGCCATCAGCTCGCGCAGCCGAAGGCGCCCCCGATGGATGCGGGACTTGACGGTTCCAAGGGCGGAACTGGTCGCATCGGCCACCTCGTGGTAGTCCATCCCATAGACGTCGCACAGCACCACCGCGGTTCGCTGGTCCGGCGGCAGCAGTCGCAGCGCGACGTCCAGGTGGCGGTACAGCTCGGCCCGAGCCGCCTCGACCACCGGGTTCGGCGCGTCAACGTCCGGGAGCTCGGCGGCCCCCTCCTCCGGATCCGGCAGGACGGTTGTCGGACGGCGCTGGGCGCGCCGCAGGATGTCGTAGCTCGCGTTCGCGGTGATGCGCAGCATCCACGACCGGAAGATACCGCCGCGGAACTTGGCGATCGCGTCGTACGCGTGCACGAACGCGTCCTGGGTGGCGTCGGCAGCCTGGTCCGCGTCGCCCAGCAGGCGCCACGCCAGGCCGTAACAGGCGGACTGGTAGTGCTCCATCAGCTGTGTGAACGCGGTCCGATCCCCCGCCATCGCCCGCGCCACCACCGCCGCCTCATCGGGGAGCGGCGCGGTCCGCGTGCCGTGACTGGCGGGGCTCCTCGGGTCGGTCGGGGGCATGCCTTCCTATAATCACATTCCCCGCGAATCCGTATCCTCCTGCCGGAGTGGCGGAATCGGCAGACGCGTCGGTCTCAAACACCGATGAGCGCAAGCTCGTGTGAGTTCAAGTCTCACCTCCGGCACCACCTTCACCTATGCGACCGGTGCGCCGCGGCACCACCACGCGCCCTCAATCCGCGAACCGGGGTGCACATCGCGTGGATGGTCGGGCATGATGAGCCGACGCAGGGGTGGCGGGAGCATCTGCCAGGCTCCGCGGCACGGGTCCAACGGAACGGTCGCCCGACCACGTGCCGACATCGCCAATGGCGAGACCGACCTCGGCGGAGGAGAAGGTGTGCCCATGATTCGCCGATTCGTCCTGGCGCTGACCGCTGCCACGCTCTTGGTCGCCTTGATGGCCAGCGCCGCCGCCGCCGGGGAGATCACCGGAAACGGCCAAAAGAGCAACACGATCGAGGACAGCAAGTGGGGCACGGGCCTCCACTCTCGATCACTGTGCGCGTACTCCGGCCAGGAAGACCTTCAGTGGTTCGAGGACGAGGAGACCAATGAGATCCCCGTCGCCAACCCCGTAAAGGGCGTCCCCGGACACGCGCAGTCCTGGGGCCAGCTCCCCAAGGACGTCCGGGCGTTCCTGACCTCGATCGGGCACAACCCCGGCATTGCCTGCAACCCGACGAAGAGCGGCGGCGAGTAGCGCAGCTCGTCCACCGCGTGGTCAGAGCCCGTCTCGGCTGAGGCGGGCTCTCCTCACGCATCCGTCCGGCGCCTCGTGAGCCGGCGGACAAACTGGTGGGGGGAACACCAGCCGAACCGCCGGCTCGTCCGTAATTTACTCGGGTTCTGATGCGAGTCCTAGTGCCTACCCAAGGTCCTCAGTAGCCGCCGCCACCGCCGCTGTTGTCCCCGGTGTTGCAGGCGGCAAGCACCAGCAAGAGCACGAGCCACGCGAGTCTGACAGCGTGCGCGTGGCGTCCAAACATCGCCTTCACGGTCTCCATGGAGCGCGTCCCGAGCATCAATCATGCCGCCATCACGCGGGATGGCTCGCCGGTCGAAGCGCGCGTGCTAGGCTGCGGAACCATGACGAGCGACAGCCTCGACTGCTTCAATTGCGGCCGCTCGAACCCCTCCTGGGCACAGGTTTGCCGCTCGTGCGGCGTGCCGATGCGTCCCGGTGGGGCCGGTGCGCGACCGCCGTCGGGCCCCCTCCCGACCGACCGCGACTCGCTCCTCTCGATGGGCGCCGGCCTGGCCACCATTGCGCTGGCGGTGGTGTTCGGGCTGCTGCTGTCCGGGATGCTGCCTGAGGCCGCATCGGTCATTGAGACGCCTTCGCCCCAGCCGACCACGACCATCCTTCCCTCGCCGTCCGGTGCCGCAACAGAATCGGCTGAGCCCACGCCGGAGCCGACGCCGGGGATGATCGGCACGCTCACATTCGGGCTCGGCCTGAACCAGTCGACGCGCGAGGTGATCGACCTGACCGATACCTTCACCCAGAACGATCAGTTCTGCCACTCCGTCTCGCTGCCGGAGCGCTTTGCCGTCAACGCGGTCCAGGAGGAGGTGCTGCGGATCGAGGAGAACGGCGACCTCACGATCGTCCAGGAGCGAGCGGACGGCGCGAACCCGATCGACAAGAACGCCCGCGTCGTCGGCTTCTGCGTGTCGGGGGCGGTCGTGATCAACGAATGGGGCACCGGCGACTTCATCATGCGCGACTACCGGCGTAGGAACGGGTTGGAGCTCCTGGCCGAAGGCCGCTTCACCCTGGAGTAGCGTCCCCCGGCGGCTCGCCGTCAGCGCTGGCGACCGCCCGCCATGCCTCCGCGTAGAGCGGGGCTCTGACCGGCAGGTAGCCCGGATACGCGACGCGCGCCTTGCGCACCATCTCGGCGTCCAGGGTCACCAGGCCGATCGTTTCCGTCGTCTCCAGGATCACCTCGCCCGATGGATCCACCGCGACCGACGGCCCGCCCAGCAGCACGCCGCCCTCAGGATCGGGCCGGTTGACGGAGAGCACGTAGCAGGCGCTGGTCATGGCGTTGGCCCGGAACACGACCTTCCAGCGCTGGTAGGTCCGCTCCTCGCTGGCACGTGGCACGACGACTGCCATCGCGCCCTGCGCGGCGAGGAGATGCGTTCCTTCCGGCCGGTTGTTGTCCGAGCAGAGCTGCACGCCGACGGGTAGCCCGAAGGCGTCGATCCGCTGCGGCGCATCGGTCCCGGGCTCGTAGTGGCTTGGCTCCCAGAAGCCAGGCTCATCAGGAAGGTGCAGCTTCTCGTAGGTGGCCACGAGTGTTCCGCCGCGGTCGAAGACGAGGGCGCGGCTCGTCCGACGGCCGGTTGCGGCATCGCGGTGGATGATGCCTCCCACCAGGCCGATGCCGGCCTCGGCTGCCGCCTCGGCCTGCGAGCTCATGCGCGGCCCGCCCATCGGTTCAGCGTCGTCCTCTCGCTGCTCCTTGGTGGCGGGGCTCCAGGGATTGAGCGCGATCTCCGGGAGGACCGCCAGGTCCGCGCCCCGGCGCGCCGCTTCGTCAAGGCGATCGCGGAGGCGACCGATGCCATCCGGTTGCCAGAAGACGTCGGAGATGAGCGCGACGGTCAGCTTTCCATCCGTCCGCGCGGCTGCTTGTGCCACGAGATGCAGCGTAGCGCCTTGCCCGTAGTCTCGGGCGGTCCCGATTCACGCCAGCTAACCAGCAGCCGCGGTGGACCCTCGCCGAAGTAAGCCAATTCATACCGAGCGTGATCTGCAACTCTCCAAAGGCACTCGAGAGGACATCGCCCACGTCTCATGTGAATCTGGACGGTCCGCTAAGCGCCACTTACGTGACCGATAAGCGCCCATTCCGACAATGGGCGAATGCTCACC
>DASSCW010000172.1:0-2316 GCA_035697465.1 Candidatus Limnocylindria bacterium
CCAATTGTTGATCTTGGACGACCCAGCGGCCTACCGCCACGCTGGCGAGGACGTGGCTCGGAAAGGTGATGTCGCCGCTGCGTGACCGTCTCGACGGCACTTACTTCCCAATCCGCCAGAGGCGGTAGATCGTTGCAGGCATGACTGCACGGGGAGACGTTTATCGCGCCGCCCTGGATCGGGCGCACACCCACGCGTTGGCTTGGCTCGATTCAATTCCGGATCGTCCGATCGGCCCTCGACAGACCGCCGATGAGGTGCTCGCCAGGCTGGCCACACCACTTCCGGACGGACCATCCGATCCGGCGGCAGTGGTCGACCTGCTGGCCGAGATCGGTGATCCCGGTCTGATGGCGATGGGCTCCGGACGGTTCTACGGATGGGTCATCGGTGGCACGCTTCCCGCGGCCATGGCGGCCGACTGGCTGGTGAGCGCGTGGGACAACACCCCCGGGTTGCGCTACATCGCACCGACCGCGGCGGCAGCCGAGGACGCAGCGGCGGGCTGGCTGCTGGACTTGCTCGGGCTGCCGACGGGTTCGGATATCGGGTTCACCACCGGTGCCACGATGGCCAGTTTCACCGGGTTGATGGCGGGCCGTTTCCAGGTGCTCGCCGATGCCGGATGGGATGTCAACACCCGAGGGCTGTCGGGGGCGCCTGCGGTGACAACGTTGGTGGGCGCCGAGCGACACGACACCATTGACTGCGCACTGCGTTACCTCGGCCTGGGCGCGCCGGTCCCGGTGGCGGCCGACGACCAGGGACGGATTCGCCTCGACGCGCTGGCGGCGGCGCTGGAGCAAACCGGCGGACCGACAATCCTGTGCTTGCAGGCTGGAAATATTCACTCCGGCGCGTTCGACCGATCGGTGAAGCAGTCGCGTTGGCGCATGCGCACGGCGCGTGGGTGCATGTGGACGGGGCGTTCGGACTGTGGGCCGCCGCAGCGCCGAGCCTGCGCCATCACCTGGCGGGTTGTGAGACCGCGGACTCGTGGTCGACCGATGCGCACAAGACCTTGAACGTGCCCTACGACAGCGGCCTGATCATCGTGGCGGATCCTCGTCCGTTGCGGGCGGCCTGCGATGTGCATGCCGCCTACCTACAGCCGGCCGACGAACATGGCTGGGCTGATCCGCTGGCAAAGGTGCCGGAAATGTCGCGGCGCGCTCGTGGGGTACCGATCTGGGCCGCGTTGCGATCGCTCGGGCGGTCCGGGGTGGCCGATCTGATCGAGGGTCTGGCCCGCAATGCCCGCGCCATCGCCGAAGCCTTGGGTCAGGTCGACGGCGCCGAGGTCCTGAACGAGGTGGTCTTTACCCAGGTCTTGGTCAGCTTCGGCGACGACAAGACGACCCGAGCCGTCATCGACGCGGTGATCGCTGACGGCACGACCTGGATGTCAGGCTCGCGCTGGCACGACCGAGACGTCCTGCGGGTATCCGTGAGCAATTGGTCAACTGACGCGGATGATGTGACAGCCTCGGTGGACGCGGTGCTCCGAGCGGTGAAATCGGTTCGCTCCAGCGCCTGATCGGCGATCACACCTCTTGTCCGACAGGCTGTCGGACCTGCCTGCCAAAGCGCGTGAACTGCCCGGCGCTCAACCCGAGCGACGCTGACCAACGCGTCCGGCTCTGCCCCGCATGCCGAGGGCTGCTGGTTGGGGTTGGGCTCAGCGGCGGCTGCGGTCCCGCTCGCCGGGTGGCATGACGACGACCATGGTCAGCAGCGCCGGCTCGGCACCGTCGTTGCGGTACTCATGCGGGTGGTCGGCGCGGAAGTCGATTGTCTCGCCGGTCTCGACCTCGTGCGGCTCGAAGTCGACGACGACGGTGAACGAACCGGCGTGCACGTAGACCAGCTCCCGGGTGCCGGGCGCGTGGTCGCGCGAGGCATACCGCTCGCCCGGCTCCAGGCGCCACTCCCACAGTTCGACGAACGCCGGGTCGTTGACGCCACGCAACAGCCGCGCCGCGCCGCCGGCTGCTCCCTTCCACAACACCGGCGGCTCGTCGGCGCGCACAACCCGTACAACGGGCTCGGCCGACGTCTCGACCAGCCGTCCGATGCTGACGCCAAACGTCTCCGCCAGCCGGCACAGCGTCCCGATGCTCGGGTTGGTCCGGGCCCCCTCGATCTGCACGACCATGCCTTTGCTCACACCAGATCGATTGGCAAGCTCGTCAAGTGACCAGCTGCGTGCCTGGCGAAGTGCGCGGACCTGCTTCGCAATCGAGGCAGCGATCGCGCTCACCTCGGTGGTGCGCCCGGTCAATATATTCTCCTTTCTGGTCAATACTGTGATACGAC
>DASSCW010000173.1:0-2269 GCA_035697465.1 Candidatus Limnocylindria bacterium
AACGCCTCGCGCGCCCGCGCCAGCGTGGCGGCGGCCGTCGCCACGAAGCGTGCCCGCAACTGCTGGTCGAGGCGGTCCGAGTCGGCAGGGTGGAGGCGGGCCGAGATCCCCGCCGGTCCGCTGTGTGTGTGCGTGGCGCACAGCGCTAACTCCGATTGCGCCAATCCTGCCGCCTGGGCAACCTCGTCAGCGAGGTCGGAGTCGGCGCCGATGACGTCGGCAGCGACGATTGCCAGTCGATCCGCTCCACTCGTGAGCAGCAGCGTGGCGGTGGCAAGCTCGTCCAGGACGCCGACGGCCGGACCAGTGCGGGCAGCGTAGCCGGCAAGCGGCACGCCGCTGGGAACCGAGAAGGGGAGGAGTGCGACTCCACCCAGCCAGGCGACATCAGGACGACTCATTGCTCTCTCTGACAGAGCGTTGCTGCGACGGTGTCGAGCCAGGAGTCGTCAGCCGGCTGCCCGATGGCGCGGGCGGCGAGGATCAGGCCGCCAACGACAGGCGGAAATCGGGGCGATCGAGCTTTGGCGGCCGGCCAGCCCTCGTGCAGCGCCGCATGGAAGGGATCGACCAGTGGTGCACCGGCGTTGAAGACGCCGCCCGTGAGATAGACGCCGACGGCATCGCCGGGTTGGAACAATTGGCGGACCACGCCGAGCGCCGTCGTGGCCAGCTCGTGACCTGCCCTTGCCAAGATGCGTAGCGCCTGTTCATCTCCCTCCCGGGCCGCCGCGGCCACCGCCGGTGCCAGGAGGGCGATGCGCTCGCGCGCGAACCCCGCCTCGTAGACGACACGCGGGATCTCGCGGATTCCCGCGATGCCGAAGTGCGCGAGCACCGTCTGCCGCAGGCTCGTGGATTCACCGCGGCGGTCCTCGGCCCGGCAGGCGGCGGAGATCGCCGCCAGACCGATGTCGAAGGCGCTCCCCTCATCGCCGAGTAGATAGCCGAAGCCACCGGCGAGCGCTTCGCGGCCATCGGCAGTCACGCCGTAGGCGATCGAGCCGCCGCCGGCGATGAGCACGACCCCCGGTTCGCCGCCCGACGCGCCGGCGAGATTAGTGACGTAGTCCGGCACGATCGTGATCGCTGCGGCCGGGACGATCTCGCGCACGATCGATTCGGCGACGTTGCCGTGGTAGCGACCGCTTGGCGCCCCGGTCAGCCCCAGCCCGATCGAACCGACCTGCGCCGGGTCGGCCCTGGCGGCGCTCAGTGCCGACGCGACCGCTTCGTGGATGGCAGTGCGATTCTTCTCGATGCCGCCCGGCCCGTGGAAGTGGTCGGAAGCGCCGCCGCGTCCCGCGGCGAGGACCGTGCCGTCCAGTTCGGCGACCACTGCCTTGGTCGCCGTCTGTCCACCGTCGACCGCCACCAGCAGGGCACGCATCGTCACGCGTCAGGCCCCCAGCAGGCGTAGCCGCGGGCGGTATCGCTCGGTCAGCGCCGCGTTCCGCTCGTCGCCGCCGGGGACGTTCATGCTAACGATCACCGGCGGCTGGTGGCCTGCCGCCAGGAGTTCCTCCGCCGTCTGCGCGACGATGGCGTTCAACAGGGCGGCGCCAAGCGCGGTCGACGAGGAGGCGACCGGCGCGTCGAGCCCATCGAGGGTGAGGATTGCGTCACCGACCGGCACATGGCTGTCGATTGTCAGGTCCGTCACTTCGGTAAGCTTCTTGCCTGACGAGTGGCGAGATTTCGCGGACTGGTAATTTGAGGCGGAGGTAATTGCGATCGTCGTGGCGCCGATCCTGCCGGCCTCGACGGCGAGCTCGATCGGGACCGGATTGATGCCGGAATTGCTCACGATGATGACGACCTCGCCCGGGCGGACGTCGAACGAGTCCAGAATGACCGTGGCGTAGCCCTCCGCTCGCTCGACCATGCTGGCCTTGAGCGTGCCGAAGCTCGTGAGGTTGATATCGAGCATGGCATTGAAGGCAAAGAGCCCACCGGCACGGTGGAAGACCTCCTCCGCCATCATGTGCGAGTGGCCGCTGCCAAAGACGTGGACCACCCCGCCGGTGGCGATGCAGTTGGCCATCACCTTCGCCACCGCCTCGATCTGGGGTCCCTCTGTGCGGAGGGCGGTCATCAGCTCGGCGAGGCGATCGAAGTACCGGTCATACGCTTTTGGCATCAGCTCCTCACATCCGATCGGGACAGATTCCCCGCGTGCATTGGTCACTCAGGCGCAATGGCCGAGACAAAGCGCGCCGTAATCGCTGTCGGGTTGGTAATCGCCGTCCCGACCACGACGAAGGACGCG